>CANKHS010000007.1 GCA_947481755.1 Actinomycetota bacterium
CACACCCGCGCGGATGTGGTGTCCGCCTCGTACGCAAACGCGAACGGTTGCGTTAGGACTGCTTGAAGTTGCCCGCGTTCCACTTCGCCAGCTGAGCCGGCGACTGCTGGTCGAGCCAGCGGGCGAGGGTGATGAAGTTCACGCAGGCGGTTTCGGGGCGAGTGCAGGCTTCGCGCAATGTCCGCTCGAGGGCGTTCATATACGCACCATTGTTCCAATTGGCAAAGTGCGAACCCGTGATGTACGGCGCACGGTTGCCACGGTACAGCGAGTTGATCGCGTTGATGTAGCTCTGGTAGGTCGTCTGCTCAAACTCGTCGGCCTGCGCCTGCGTCTCGGCCTTGCCGTGATTGACGTAAAAGTTGTAGTCCATCGCCAAGGTGTCGTATTTCGACCCCACGCGCTTGATCGACGGCATGGCGAAGTTCCAGAGTCCCTGCTGTTTGGTCGGCCAGGCACCGAAGATACCGGCCTGGCTCGCGTCATACTCAAATCCGATCTGCTTCATCGCGGTGTACAGCGCCGGCTTGTTGCCTGACAGGCACGGCGTGCGACCACCATGAAAGTCCTGCTTCGTGTAGATCGGTGTCGGAATCTTGCTGAGACCATTGATGCCCGCCGGGTCGAGCATGAAGTGCTCCCACTGCGACTGCTCGCTGACCCATTCTGCCGACGACCAGGCATCCGACTGTTCGCAGATATGCGAGACGTAGTGCGAGCCAATTTCGTGCCCAGCCGCACGGGCCGTATTGAAGTCGGTGACGTTGTCGACGAGATTCTCAGCAGCCGACTTCGGCCCAGCCAGTTCTGCGTAGCCACCGAGGTTCGAGAACCCTCGTGGTTCCTGCGGAGGCTGATAGACATCTTTCTTGTCAGGCAACAACATGTAGATACCGCTGACGAAGAAGGTAAAGCGCGCACCGACGTCGTCGGCCACCTTCAGCCAGCGCTCATACATGCGGTAGTCGGCTGCACCGTCGAATGACGAAACGATGAACTGCGGCGGGCGTCCGTGAGACAACGCCGTCGCGATCGCAGCCTGTGCCTGCGGCGAAGGTTCCCAGTCGGGCAGAATCTGGCTCGGATCAGCGGGGGTGCCGCCACCGGCTGCCCCATCGCTCGCGGCGGCGTCCGTCACAGCCGCAGCTGTCGTCTGTGCCTGCTCAGCTGGCTTCGCTGTCTTACCGTTTGCCTTGGCGGG
Organism: Actinomycetota bacterium; assembly: GCA_947481755.1. Classification (GTDB taxonomy): domain Bacteria; phylum Actinomycetota; class Thermoleophilia; order Gaiellales; family F1-60-MAGs149; genus F1-60-MAGs149. The sequence continues at coordinate 1,202 of CANKHS010000007.1, forward strand.
AACGACCACAGCCTTCACGCTCGTTGGCTCGGCCCCACGCGGCCACGCCATCGCTGCACCGACGGCGACGAGCGCCGTCGCAAGTACGAGTAGGAGCACGATCCGTCGACGGCGTACGGCAGCCTTCTGACGGTGGCGGGTATAGCTCGTAGGTGTGCGAGTTGCCATCAGGGGATGAGCGCGAATCAGGAGATTCGGCGCTGTGCCCTGACTGTACGACCGTCCTAAAGCTCTTTCCTGCCACGAACGGTAGGCCCGCGCACGTTGTTACAGACTTGAGATCAGTGCGTTTGAGCGAAGGCAGCGCGCCCAGGGTACTTTGCCCTCGCGCCGAGCAGTTCCTCGATACGCAAAAGGCGGTTGTACTTGGCGACGCGATCCGAGCGCGATGGTGCGCCCGTCTTGATCTGACCTGTCGAGGCGGCTACCGCAAGATCGGCAATCGTGACGTCTTCGGTCTCACCCGAGCGATGCGACATCACAGAGCGCATGCCGGCCGAACCGGCGACGGCAATCGCATCGAGGGTCTCGGAGAGCGTGCCGATTTGGTTGACCTTGACGAGCAGCGCATTACCTGCGCCCCGCTCAATCCCCATCCGTAGTCGCTCGGGGTTTGTGACGAAGAGATCGTCACCAACCAGTTGCACGCGATCACCAAGCGTTTTCGTGAGGAGCGCCCACCCGTCCCAATCGTCTTCCGAACAGCCGTCCTCGATCGAGACAATCGGATAGCGGTCGGCGAGATCGGCCCAGAACGCGACCATGCCCTCAGAGTCGAGGTTACGACCATCGCTCGGCAGCCGATAAAGACCTGCCTCGACGTCATACAGCTCGGTCATCGCGGGGTCGAGCGCAATCGCGATGTCTTCGCCCGGCCGATAGCCTGCACTCTCGATCGCACCCATGATCAGACGCAGTGCCTCTTCGTTCGAAGAGAGGTCAGGAGCGACACCACCCTCGTCACCAACGGCTGTGGAGAGCCCACGCTTCTTGACGTCTGCGCGCAGCGCGTGGAACGTCTCGACGCCCATCTGCAGCCCCTCGCTGAAGCTCTTCGCACCGACCGGCATAATCATGAATTCCTGCAGGTCGAGTGCGTTATCCGCGTGCATGCCACCGTTGATGACGTTCATCATCGGCACGGGCAGCACGTTCGCGTCGGCTCCGCCGACCCATTCGTACAACTCGACGCCAGCACTTGCCGCAGCTGCGTGTGCGGCCGCGAGCGATGCACCCAAGATCGCATTGGCACCGAGACGACCCTTGGCGGGCGTACCGTCGAGCTCGATCAATGCGGTGTCAAGCGCGCGTTGATCGGCGGCATCCATCCCGCGCAGGCAATCCGCAATCTCGCCGTTGACATGACCAACCGCGTGCGTAACACCCTTGCCGCCCCACGCCGAGCCGCCGTCACGAAGCTCGACTGCCTCCCATTGGCCGGTCGAGGCACCGGACGGCACGGCAGCGTGGCCACGAGCACCATCCTCGAGTACCACGTCGACCTCAACGGTCGGGTTGCCCCGCGAATCGAGGATCTGTCGTCCGTGAACCGAGGTAATTGCGCTCATGTTGTTCCTTCGTCGGGTGCCTGGCGGGCTAGGCGAGTCTTCGCGGCGCGATAGTACCGCTCTTGGTCATCAACGGGCAGCGCTGCGAACTCGAAACCCTTCTCCGCAGCGATCCTCTCGGCCTCCTCGACACGCAGTCGAAAGCGCGTGGTGGCACCTCGCAGCGCCGTTTCGGGATCCACCTTGACAAGGCGTAAGAGGTTGATCGCGGCAAACAGAATGTCCCCAGCCTCGGCTCGCACAGACGGATCGGGCTCTGGACCCGCGACCGGGTGCTCGGCGAGTGCCTCGACGAGCTCGGCCAGTTCGGCCCGCACCGCCTCCTCCGCACCCGACCACTCGACCCAGTCGAAACCAATCGCGGCGGCTCGCTTCTGCGTCTTAAGTGCCACCAGCATCGTCGTCAACGAGTCGGGAATGTCGTGGAAGATGCCCTCGCGTCCCTCCTGCTCCCGTTTGATGCCCTCCCAGCGCTCGAGCACGTCGGCGCTGGTCTCGACCGTCGTCTCACCGAACACGTGCGGGTGACGCCGGATCAGTTTGTCGGAGATGCCCTGGGTGACGTCAGAAAGGTCGCCGGCGCCAACCTCGCGCGTCATCAACGAGAGAATGAAGGACTGAAACAGCAGATCGCCGAGCTCGTCAACCAGTTTTGGCCCGGGTGGACCAGCAAGTGCCACATCGGCCAGCTCGTAGGCCTCCTCGATCGTGTGTTGCACGATCGTCGCGGGCGTCTGCTCTCGATCCCACGGGCACTCGCTGCGAAGCCGCACGGTGATCTCCCACAGGTCACCAAGCGCCATCGCGGTAGCGCGTGCCGCTAACGCTTCACCTGCAGGCAGGCTCCCGAGCGCTGCGTCGTCGCGCACAAGCCGCCACGCAGTCAGGTCGTCGGCAGCGATCAACGCTGCGGACGCATCGTGCCGAACACCACGCTCGGCGAGCCACTCGGCAAGGTCACCCGTCGCACGGATGTCTGCGACACCCGCACGGACGAGTTCCTCGAGGCCCAACGCGGGCACACCAGACGGGTCTCCCCCGCCGAGTGCGACGACGCGCCGAGCTGTCATGCGTTAGCCCGTGGTCGTTGCCGTCGAGGTGGTCTGTGCCGGCGGCATCGAGTAGCCCTTGGCAAAGGCCGTCTTGCTCTCGTACGACTTCTGCACGCCTTCGAACCACTTCGTTGCGACCTCGTTCTTCTTGGCCTGCGTCATCTCGTCGATGATCTGCTGCTTGACCTCGTCGAACGCCTTGACCGTGGCGGGAGTGATCGGACCGAGCGCCTTGATGATGTGGCACCCAAACTGCGACTTGACCGGCGGATCGGTGATGTCGCCCGTATTGGCGAGCCCAAAGGCTCCCTTACGGAAGTCGGCATCCCAGTTTTGGTCGTCAGTGATGGTGTACACGCCACCCGTGTCCTTGGAACCAGGATCGGCCGAGTACTTCTTGACCAGGGCGTCCCAGTCCTTCGGATTCGCCTGCACTTCCTTGAGTACCTCAGCGGCCTTGACGCAATCGGCATCCGTCGCCTTACCCTTGGGCGGGACGTCAATCAGGATGTGCGCGACCTTGCGCGATTGCGCAGTCGTGTACTTCGTCTTTTTGTCCTTGTCGTACTGCTTCTGCGCCTCTTCGGCCGTCACCTTGACGCCCTTGGTGACATCGTCGTAGAGACCCTGTGCCTGCTGGCGCAACTCAAACTGTGCGGTCAGCTCGGCCTCAGTTAGGCCCTGGTCCTTGAGGTACTTCTGGTACTTAGCCGGCTTGTTTTCGCAGCACTGCAACTTGAAAGCCTTGAGATCCTCATCAACCTTCTTCGGGTCGACCTTGATCTTCTTAGCAACGGCCTCTTGCGAGATCTCAGCGTTCTGTACGAGACTCTGCATCACCTGCTGCTTGAGCGTGGTCTCCTCGGCGGAGCCCTTCTTCGGTGCCTTCTGCCCGTTGGCAACGCCCTGCTTGACAGCGGAGGCGTAGAGCGAATCGAACTCGGCCTGCGTGATCTGCTGCGATCCAACGGCAGCAACACTGCCCGAGGCAACCGTCGGCTTCTCGTTCGAGCCAGAGCCCGAGTCGGACCCGCCACAGGCAGCTACAACGAGTGCGAGCGAGGCGAGCAAGATGACGAGCGGAGTGATTTTACGCATACGAGGAATGGCTCCAAAAAGTGGGTTCGAACAAACGCGGCTGGGAAACTATGCCCCGATGGGCGCTTCCGAACGCAGCCCGATCATAGCATCGGCAAGTTCGCCAGCCCGCTCTAGGAGTGAGCCGGATTCCCTCGGCGGCAACCCAATATCGTCTTTTGTCGTGACTGCGCGCAGGTCGGGGAACTGCTCACGCAGCGCGCGTACCTCGTCCAACGTGATGCACGCACCACGGATTTGCACACCGTCTTTGCGCACCTGAATCGCGACAGCACCCAGCGGCGCAACCGCGAGCCGCAGCTCCTGCATACCAATCAGGTTTGCCACCGGCTCTGGCACCGGGCCAAAGCGGTCAGCGAGTTCGAGTTCCAGATCACGCAACTGGTCAATTTCCGTGGCCAGGGCGATGCGACGGTGGACATCCATCTTGACCGCCTCAAGACCTACGTAATCGGCTGGCACGTACGCATCGAGGGCGACGTCGATGCGGGGACCAGCAGCGAGCGTCTCGGGTGCCACACCCTGCAGATCAGCCACGGCCTCGGCCAGCAAATCGCAGTAGAGCTCGAAACCGATCGCCGCAACGTGGCCCGACTGCTCGTCGCCGAGCAGATTGCCGGCACCGCGTAACTCGAGATCGCGCATGGCGACACGAAAGCCCGACCCGAGCTCGGTGTAGTCGGCGAGCGCGGCGAGGCGCGCACGCGCCTCCTCGCTCAACTCGGTCGCATCGGGATACAGCAGATAGGCATGTGCAGTCACATCCGACCGGCCAACGCGACCACGGATCTGGTACAGCTGCGACAGACCGAGCAGGTCGGCGCGCTCGACAATCAACGTATTGGCCGTCGGAATGTCGAGACCCGACTCGATGATCGTGGTCGCCACCAGTACGTCTTGATCGCCACGGAGGAACGACGCCATGGCCTCCTCGAGCTCGCGCTCCGACATCTGGCCATGGCCAATCCCAAAGCGCAGTTCGGGGCACAGCTGGCGCAGGTGCGCGGTCGCCTCCTCGATCGTCTCGACGCGGTTGTGGAGATAGAAGGCCTGTCCACCACGCTCGATCTCTCGTCGCAGCGAGCCTGCAACCTGCTCGTCGTCGTACTCGCCAACGTGCGTGTGAATGGGACGGCGTCCACGCGGTGGCGTGGCGATGACCGAGATATCGCGCAGTCCCGCAAGTGACATGTGCAGGGTGCGTGGAATCGGCGTAGCCGAGAGCGCGAGCACATCGACCTCGGTGCGCATCTGGCGCAACAGCTCCTTCTGCGCCACACCAAAACGCTGCTCCTCATCGACGATCACGAGCCCAAGGTCGGCCGGGACGACGTCGCGCGAGAGCACGCGGTGGGTGCCAAGCAACAGGTCGACCTCGCCCGCTCGGAAGGCCTCGACCGCAGCCCTGGCCTCCTTGGCGCTGCGCATGCGCGAGACGACCTCGATCCGAATCGGCAGGTCGAGTAGACGGTTGCGGAACGTTGCACCGTGCTGCTGCGCGAGGATCGTGGTCGGCGCGAGCATCAACACCTGCTTGCCCGATTCGATCACGCGCACCGCAGCGCGCAACGCGACCTCGGTCTTACCAAAGCCAACGTCGCCGCAGATCAGGCGATCCATCGGGCGATCCTGCGAGAGATCGTCCATCACCTCTTCAATCGCGCGAGCCTGGTCGTCCGTCTCGCTGTACGGGAAGCCCTCCTCGACGCGTTGCAGGAGCTCGCCCGGCTCGCTGTGCGCGACGCCTGGCACAGCCTGGCGTTGGGCGTACAGGACCAGTAGCTCACCGGCCATCTCGCGCACGGCCGTGCGCGCACGCGTCTTGAGTTGCAGCCACGATTTGCCACCAAGCTTGGAGAGCGCTGGCTCGCGCCCATCGGCACCGACGTAACGCGTCAGCTTGCTGATCTGCTCGTGGGGCAGGTAGAGCCGGTCTTCGCCGCGGAAGGCAAGATCGAGGTAGTCGCGTGTGACGCCGCCGACGGTGCGGGTCTCGAAGCGCTCGAAGCGCCCAACGCCGTGGTCTTCGTGGACGACAACGTCGCCGGGGCGCAGATCGCCGAACGACGAAATTGCGCGACTCCCACGCGTCGGCGCTGTCCGCCGCGACCGGAACAGGCCACCACCGGCGATTACTGCAATGCGAGCCGTCGAGGCAACCATGCCGCGACGGAGGGATGACGTGACGGCATAGACGCCGGCGGCCTCAGGCAACTGCGCGCCTTCCTCCAGCCATTCGACATCGACACGCTTGAGTTGACGTACTGCGCGATCGGCATCGCCCGTGTGCGCGAACGAGAGCACGACGCGCAGGTCGCGTCGAACGAGACCTTGCAGGGCGCGCTCGATCTCGGCAAGGCCGCGCGCTGCGAGTGCTGGCGGGTGTCCTTCGAACACCACAGCCTGCCCGCTCGGCAGCATGTCGAGCCGATGAGCACCCTCAAGGGTCTCGGCAAGCACCTCGTGCGTCAGGTATGCGCGTCGTGCAGAGCCGAGGATTTCCTCGATCCGTTCGCGGCCGGCGGCCAAGATCTCGGGGGCATCCCACAAGACAATCGGCCCGGCTGCCAGCAATTCGGGCGCCAACGCGACCAGACCTTCGGGGAGATGCGGCCCTTCGTCGCCTAACCGTTCGGGCACGTCGCCCGCATCGCCGTCGACAGCCGGGTGGACCGTGATCGCCTCAAGCACGCCCAGTGATCGCTGCGTGAGTGTCGAGAACGACGAGAGCCGCTCGATCTCGTCACCGAACAACTCCACACGAGCCGGCTCGCGACCCGTCGTCGGAAAGATGTCGACGACATCGCCACGCACAGAGACCTGGCCACGCTCGTCGACTGCACCATCGACGCGCTCGTAGCCCATCGCGACGAGCCGACCGACCAGGTCGTCTCGATCATGCATATCGCCGCGACGAATCGTAAAACCCTGTGGACGCGTCGCCCGGCCCGGCAACTTCTCGACGAGCGCCTCGGCCGAAACGGCAACAATGCCACCTTCGGTCAGAACCGCGAGGGCGTGGGCGCGCTCGCCGACGAGATGCGGCGATGGGTCAAGACCCGAGCCCCAGTCGACACCGCGGTGCGGCAGAAAGGCGACGGCAGCAGTTGGCGCAAAGGCGGCAATTGCATCGGCTAATTCGCGCGCACGATCATCGTCTGCCACGACGATCGACAGTGCCGGACGATCCGTGTCGCGTCGCCATTGATGCAACGCTGCCACGACGAGCGGCAGGATCGCCTCGGCACAGCGCGCCGCCACGGGCGAGGTCGAACCGAGCCGATTGGCAACCTGCTCGACGCCGTCTGTCTCGGCGAACGCAGCGGTAATCGCCTCAAGGCCAGCGATCGCCTCCGGCGGCGGGGTCAATTGCGGAGTAGTGTTCTCTTCGTCCATAGGATCGGCGCGCCAGAGCGGCCGTCGAAGCCTACGTCCATACCGCCCACCGGGAGTCAACGCATGGCCCGCACCACCGACGAGTTGATCGCCGAGCTCTCCGAGTTTCTCAGCATTCCCTCGATCTCTTCAGGCGATGGCACGGCTGAGGACCTCGCCGCCGCCGCCCAGTGGGTCTGCGACCGCATCGTCTCGGCGGGCGGCACCGCTCAGATTCTCCCCACCCTGGTCAACCCACTCGTCGTCGGCCACTTGCCTTCGTCGACGGGCGACGGACCACAGGTCTTGCTCTATGGCCATTACGACGTGCAGACGGTTGCGCCGTTGGCAGACTGGACGACGCCTCCGTTCGAGCCCACGATCCGCGATGGCGCGATCTATGCGCGTGGCGCAAGCGACGACAAGGGCAACTTTCATTCCCTGCTCGCGGGCGCAGCCGGACTGGCAGAGGAAGGCGCCCTGCCGGTCAACCTGACGATCGTGCTCGATGGTGAGGAAGAGATCGGCGGCCATTCGGTGATCGACTGGATCGAGCAGCAGCCAGCCGGCCAGTACGATGCAGCGCTTGTCTTTGACGCGGGCTTCGTCGAGCCGGGCCACCTCGCGATCGAAGCCGGTGTCCGCGGTGTCATCACCGCCACAGTCAGTGTCCGCACGGGTGATCGCGATGCCCACTCCGGTCTCTACGGCGGCGCAGCACTCAACGCGGCCCACGTGCTCAGTCGCCTGATCGCCGACCTCTCGGCTGGTCCAGATGGACGCCTGCACGAATCGCTGATGGTCGGCGTTGCACCCGCCTCGCCGATCGAGGAGGAGGCCTGGACAACCCTGCCCGATCCTGCTGGCGAACTCGCGATTGCTGGCATCAATGCTGCCAACCCCGAGGCGCTCGCCGACTACTACCGGCGCACCACGGCGATGCCGACCTTCGACGTCAATGCGATCACCTGTCGCGACGCCGGACAGAACCGCACGATCGTGCCGAGCGAGGCAACCGCCGCAATCTCGTTCCGTCTCGTCGGCGGCCAAGATTGCAAGCAGTTCTGGCAGGCAGCCCAAGACCTACTGCATGAGCGCGCACCTGCCGGCGCGACGCTCGAGTTCGCAGTTCGCGGCATGGCCGATGGCGCCACCTTCGATCCCGAGTTGCCGGCGATCCGCCTGGCCCGTGAAGCCTTCGAGCAGGCAACCGGTATGCCCTGCGCGATCGTCCGCTCCGGCGGCGCGATTCCACTTGTCTCGGCTCTCGCCAAGCAGGGCGTGCCGACCATCCTGAGCGGCTGTGCTCTACCCAACGACCGTATTCACGCCCCCGACGAGCACCTGCGGATCGATCAGTACGAGCTCGGCGTCAAGATGGCACGCGCAGTCCTGACGGCATTCGGCAACCTCTAAGCGCAATCAGGGTCCGCTCGGGTTCCTAGGAGGACATGACAAGTGCGCACTTCTCATGTCCTCCAACTCGGGGACATGAGAAGTGCGCACTTGTCATGTCCTCCTAGGAACGCATACCGCGTTGGGACTACTCCGCGAAGCGGTAGGCCTCGGGCCGGCGGGCGCTGAAGATGGGGATGAGTCGACGAACTTCGGCCACGCGCTTGCGGTCGATCGCGGCCACGCAGATCGCCTCGCCATCGCCCGCATTGGCAAGCACGACGCCCCAGGGGTCGATGATCATCGAGCGGGCGTACCGCGCACTGCCTGCCCAGAAGCCATGCTGGTTCGCGGCGATGACGTAGGCGGCGTTCTCGATCGCTCGAGCGCGCAAGAGGACCTCCCAATGGTCGCGCCCGGTCGCCATCGTAAATCCGGCCGGCACCATGAAGGCCTCGGCACCAGCAAGCGCGAGCTCGCGATACTGCTCGGGAAAGCGCAGGTCGTAACAGATCGTGAGACCCACCGGCCAGCCGGCGATCTCACTTAGGACGAGTTGATCGCCCGGCTTGTTGGCAGCCGACTCACGCGCCTCGGCCCCCTCCACGTCGATATCAAACATATGAATCTTGCGGTACGTCGAGACCTGGTTGCCATTTGGGTCAAACACGAGCGTGGTATTGCTCGCACGCACGCCGGGCTCGGTGTCTTCGCCAATCGATCCACCGTGCAGCCAGACGCCGTGTTGCTTGGCCCACGCGGCCATCGCCTGTGCAGTCTCGCCCTCGAGCGACTCTGCTGCGGCCACCATCACGTCATCTGATCCCGTGCCATTCCAACGCTCCGGCAACGAGATGACCTCGGCTCCGCGCGCTGCCGCCTGGGCGACCAGGCGTTCCGCGACCGCAATGTTGTCTACAACCGGACGATCCGCGTGCATCTGCACGCAGGCGACGATGGTCTCGCTCACGCAGTGGCTCCGCTGAGCGCGCCACCTAGCTGGCCGAGATCAAGGCCACCGAGTCCACCGCCGAGAAGACCACCCAGGCCACCACTCCCACCCATTAACGTCGTCAAGAGATCCGAGATTGGCTTGGTATCGGTCGGTGCCTGTACCACCACTGCTTCGGCCGGCACAACCGTCAGATCAACCATCAGTGCACCAGCACCAGCCGCATCGCCCGAGCCGCCCGTCGTGATTTGGATGCGACGAATCACGCTCGTCTCTTGCGCAACCCAGACGCTGACCTCGGCGTTGCCCGCAGTCAAAGCCGTCAGATCAATTGGGAGACTCTTCAGCTGCTCACTCAGCGCGCCCGAGCCCAACGCCTTGGGGTCAATCGTGCCGCTGATGCGGTCACACGCGACGCCATCAACATCTTCGACGGCCGTGGCCTTCGGATCCTTGATGACCGATGGCAACGACCCCAGGAGGCCGCCAACGGATGCGAAATCGATTCCGAGTGGCGAACCGAGCTCGTACCACTGGCCATTGAGCTGGAGCCAGGCGTTGTCCTTGTTGGCGCGGGCGGTGATCGGCAGATCGATCGGACCGGCAGTGATCTTGGCGTCAGCAGTCACGCCGGTCGCCGCGTCGCCCTGCGTGGTCGCGTCGATCGTGATTGGACCACCGAGCAATCCGCCGAGCTGACCGAGCGGGCCACTGTCCTGCGTCGTCGTGCCACCACCATCGGCAGCTCCCGACGCGGGCGTGTACGTCGCTTTCAGCGTCGAGGCATTTGGGCCAGCGGGTGGCAACTTCGCGTCCTTCAATACCTTGCCGGGATCGCTGGCCAGCGAACTGCCACCGCAGGCGGCAAGCGCCATCGTCAAGGCGATCAGGGCGAGGAACGGGATGGCTCGAAGAAGGCGTTGCATGCTCGTATTGTGACCGACGTCGGACGGCTCCGCACGCAATCCCTACCTCTGGCTTACTTTTTTGTAAGTCAAATAACGGACGTTATCTTTAGTAGCAGTCCCGTTCTTGTGGTATTTGACAGCGCTATTTGTATGCCACGACGACTTGTGAGATATGACAACCTTTTGCTATGTCTGATTCCCGTCCTGATTCCACCCAACCATCCGCCCGCGGCTCGATTGGCCCGGAAACGTATGCTCAGGTCCGACGTCTAATCGACCGTGGCATGAACAAGACTGAGGCGTTCGCCCAGGTTGCCCGCGAGACCGGGCGCTCCGCAGCCACGGTCACCACCACGTATTACCGCATCGCCAAGCGCCAGCCCGACGGTGGTGGCGTTCGCCAATCGGCTCGCACCGCCACGCGCGCGGCGCGGAAGGCCGGCGGCGCTCAGGCCGAGCGCCTGGCCCACGATGCCCGCACGGCGATCGATGCCCTCCACAAGCACGTTTCGGCACTCGAGGCTCAACTTGAGGAGCTGACGGCGAAGTCGCGCGAGCTCGATCGTCTCAAAAAGGCAATCGGCAAGATCTAGTCGTGTGAGCGAGCCGAACGGGCTAGCCCCGCGCGAGCTCCTCAAGCAGTTTGCGATAGCTCGCCAGCCGAGCCGGCTCGACGGTACTCTCGACCGCGCAGCCGTCCTCGCCCACATGGCGGCAGTCACTAAAGCGACAGTTCGTCGCGCTTTCGGCAATGTCACCAAAGGCATCGGCGAGGTCGTGGGGCGTAATCCCCGCCAGCGAGAAACTCCGAATACCAGGCAGGTCGATCAGCCCTCCCCCACCCGGAAGATCAAGCCAGGTGGCGGTCGTGGTCGTGTGCCGCCCGCGTCCCGACAGCTCGTGGATCGCACCGATGGTGAGCGTGCCGCCCGTGAGTGCATTGACCAACGTTGACTTGCCGACACCCGAGTGTCCAATCACCGCTGCCGTGCGACCGCCAATCAGGTCACGAACGGCATCGGCACCCGCATCGGTACGCACGTCGATCAGCACGCCCGGTACACCAATCGCCGCATAGTCCGCCAGCACGGCCTCCGGCGATTCGTCGGCGCGGTCCGCCAGATCCTCTTTCGTGATCGCCAGTAACGGCTCCATCCCACCACGCCACGCTGCAACCAAAATGCGATCGATCAGCCCACGCCGTAGCGGTGGGTCGGTAACCGAGGCGACGATCAACACGCACTCTGCGTTGGCGGCGAGCACCTGCTCCTTCATTGCCCGCTCGCCCTCGGAGCGCATGCGTTGCTGTCGGCGCAACTCGGTGGTGCGCGGTTCGATCACGTCGATCCGAGCACCCTCCTCGGCCTCCATAAAGAGCCGCACACGATCGCCCGCCACGGGTCGTTCTTCGAGACGTCCCGCAAACTTCGCGATGCGCTCCTCGCCCGTTTCGGTGCGCACGGCCGCGAGTCCACCACCAACGGCGAGGACGATCCCGGGGACATCGTGGGTGCTCATGCGATCATCATCGTATGCCGTGGCTCCTCCTTGATGTCGCGTGGATCTGTCTTTTCGCGCTTTTGGGTCGCGAAAACCACGCGGGTAATCCAACACCATTGACCGTCTTCTCCGTGGCCTGGCCGTTCTTAGTCGGCTATGTGATCAGCGCGATCGTCGTCAATCTGCCCCGCTCACCTCGAGGCATTCGACGCGCCGCAATCGTCTGGATCGGCATGATCGTCATCGCGATGGCGATCCGTACGGTCGAACTCGGACGCCTGCCAGAGCAGGCCTTCGTCGTCGTGGCCCTCGTGTTTCTTGGCGCGGGCATGTTCGGGATTCGCCTACTCGCGATGTTCGTCGGCTGGCGAAGGCGCCGAAAGCGCAACGCACGAATCGCAGCACTGACCGAGCCCGACGACCTCTAGGGCTTGAGGAGCAGTTTGCCGCCAACGTTGTTCTCGCGAATCCGCGAGATCGCGACGTTGGCGTCGTCGAACGACAGCTCGTCGGCGATCACAACCTCGAGCGTCCCAGCCGCAACGAGTGCAAACAGGGCCTCTTGGCTGCGCGCAGTCGCCGCCGGCGCGATCGGCAGACCGCTATAGCCGATCACACGGGCGTTCTTGCGGTACATCTCCTGGGGCGCGAACGTAAATTCGGAGCCAGCACTGGCGCCGTAGATCACGTGACGCCCACCCGGTGCGAGTAGGCGTACGCAGGGAGCCGCAAACGGACCCGCCACGGGATCGATGATCACGTCGACGCCATCGGGTGCGAGCAGACGCACCTCTTCCTCGATCGCCGTGGCGTCGGCGACGACGACTTCGTGGGCGTAGCGCGAGACCTGACTAACGCGCTGGGGCGAGGTCGTCTGCGCAATCACTCGCGCTCCGCGCGTCTTGGCCAGTTGCATGGCGATCGTCGAGACACCACCCGACGCACCGAGGATCAGTACCGTCGTGCCCGCACCAACCTCTGCAACATCGAGACAATCCAGCGCAGTCACACCCGGAATGCCGAGTGCAGCAGCCTCCTGATCGGAGCAGCCTTCGGGAATCGCCGCCAGCGCCACGTCTGGGACGGCAACCTGCTCGGCCCACGCGCCATCGCGCGCGATGCCGAGACCGGCGCCACGAAATGCCACCCGTTGACCATCGTCCGTCATGCCAACGCCCTCACACCCTGGCGTCCGTGGCAGCGGACCAGCCGCCCCAACGGTGCCAAGCGAGATCCAGACATCGAGCGGGTTAACCGCGCCATACGTGATCGAGATCAGCGACTCGCCAACCCCGACCGCGGGCGTGGCTACCTCTTCGACGACGAGCGGACTGTCGTAGGCGTGTTGACGGACGGCGCGCATCGTTCTAGACCGTGCCCACTGCGCCGATCAAGACGTACTTGACGTCGAGATACTCGTCGATGCCGACCGAGCCGCCTTCGCGACCGTAGCCCGACTCCTTGACGCCACCAAACGGCACGTTGGCCGCCGAGATGATGCCCGCGTTGGCACCAACGATGCCGTACTCGAGGCGCTCGGCGACGCGCAAGAGCCGCGCGTAGTCCTTGGTGTGGAAGTACGAGGCGAGACCGTATTCGGAAGAGTTCGCAAGTGCGATCACCTCGTCCTCGGTATCAAATGCCGTCAGACCGGCCACGGGACCAAAGGTCTCCTCGTGGTGGATCAACATGTCGGGCGTGACGCCGTCGATGACGGTCGGCTCGTAGTACGCACCGTTGGCGTACTCGCCCTCGGTCAGGCGATGACCACCGTAGGCCAGCTTGGCACCCTTGGCGAGCGCGTCCTGGACGTGCTCGTCGGCCTTCTCGACTGCGGCCTCGTTGATCATCGGGCCAATCACCGTGCCTTCGGTCAGACCATGGCCGACGGGCATTTCGCTGACGCGCTTGACGAGCCGTGCGAGGAAGTCGTCGTAGATGCTCCGCTGCACGTACGCACGGTTGGCGCAGACACAGGTCTGGCCGGCGTTGCGGTACTTGGAGGCAATCAGGCCCTCGATCGCCTCGTCAAGATCGGCGTCCTCGAAGATGATGTACGGCGCGTGGCCACCCAACTCGAGGCTGAGTCGCTTGACCTGGTGCGCAGAGGCGCGGATCAGGTCTTTGCCGATTTCCGTGGAGCCGGTAAACGAGATCTTCTTGACGCGGGCGTCGGTAAAGATCGTGTTGGCAACCATGCCGGCGTCGCGCGACGTGACGAGGTTGACGACGCCGGCAGGTGCACCAGCGTCCTCGATGCAACGGAGCACAAGTGCAGCCGTCAGCGGCGTTGCGCTGGCGGGCTTGACGACACTGGTGCAGCCGGCAGCCATCGCGGGGCCAAGCTTGCGCGTCATCATTGCGGCCGGGAAGTTCCAGGGAGTGATCGCGGCCACAACGCCAACTGGCTGGCGCAGCACGAGGACACGATTGTTCGTGTTCATGGGTGAGACGACCTGGCCGTAGACGCGCTCGGCCTCGCCCGCAAACCACTCGAAGAAGGAGGCGGCGTACTCGACCTCGCCCTTGGCTTCGGCAAGCGGCTTGCCTTGCTCGGAGGTCATGCACGTGGCGATCTCGACGGCGCGCTCGCGCATCAAATCGGCGGACTTGCGCAGGATGCGCGCACGCTGCAGCGCCGGCGTCGAGCGCCAGCCTGGGAGTGCGGCTGCTGCGGCGTCAATCGCTGCCGTCACATCGGCCTGCGTGGCGTTCGGCACGGAGCCGACCGTCGCACCGCTACCCGGGTCGGTCACGTCAAAGCGCGCTCCACCGGTCGCATCGGTCCAAGTTCCACCGATCAAAAGCTGTTCGTCGAGATTGGGCATCGTGGTCGCCATGGCGGGTCAGGCCTCCTTGTCTACGGGCATCCTAGGGCGTTTGCGACGATCGCTTGCCGCTTGTACCCAGGCACGCACAGCGCGGTGTTCCACACAGCCCGCAGCGAGCAGGCCGAGGGCAACGGGAACCGTGGCGGGAAGCAGATCGAGCACGTTGAAGAGCAGCCCGAGTGCGAGGCCGGTGACTGCCGTGACGATCGTCGCCACCACCGTCGCACGCACGCTGACGGCCACGATTGCCCCCACCAGTGCGGCGAGGTAGGCATCGCCCCAGCCCATCGAGGCACCCACCATTTCGAGTTGTTGCAGCGCGGGGAGCCCCCGTGGTGGCACGGCCGTCGCGAGCGCGGTGGTGACCGGCTGCACCTGGATCGTGAGGACCTGCCAGACGTCGACTGCGGTTGCAATAAGGACGCCGGCCACCAGCGCGGCCCGTGGTGCGATCCAGCCCGTCAGTCGTCCCAGCGAGACGGCCGCAAGCACAATCAAGAGATCGCCCGCTAGCTGTGTCCAGCCAGTCGTCGGCAGCCGCCAGACGATGAGCCACAGAATCGGCGAGACGAGCGCGAGTGGCAGCGCGGCACGGCGTACGTGCCAGGCCGCAAACAGCGCCAACGGTGGCACGGCAAACGCCGCGAGCGCCGTGACGGCTCCAACCGCGCTCGGCACGGCACCCAAGAAGATCACCCCGCCGCCAATCGCAACCAGCGGCAAGAGGCCTAAGAGTGGGTGCCGCGGGATGCGCGGCAGCAGCGCAGGATCGCGGACCAGCGGAATGATCGCGGCCTGCAAGAGGACAACAACGAGGTAGGGCCAGCCGTAGGGCATGGTCAAAGACTACGGGCGGGACGGCCCGGGTGGCCGTCCCTCGCTGCTCATCGGGGTACGCAGATTTGAACTGCGGACCTCTCCGTCCCGAACGGAGCGCGCTACCAGGCTGCGCCATACCCCGAGCGGGCATGAGTATGCCAGAAATCCGGCCTCCGCCCCGTCGCCCGGCGCGGACAACCCGCACTTCGCGATACCGTGTCGGTCGTGACGGATCCGATTCGCATTACGCCGATTGGCGGTCTCGGCGAAGTCGGGCGCAATATGATGGTCATCGAGCATGACGATGTCCGTCTTGTAATCGACTGTGGCATCGGCTTTCCGCATGGCGACGATCGCGGCCTTGGCGTCGATATTTACCTGCCGGACGTACGCGCCCTTAAGGGTCGTCCTGTTGACGCGGTGCTTATTACGCACGCCCACGACGATCACGTTGCCGCTCTCGCGCATCTGATCCGCTCGGGCACGCCCATCGGCCGCATGATCTCGCTGCCGTTTACGACTGCGATGGTCGAGGCCAAGCTGTCCGAGCACGACCTCCCGTTGCCGCCAATCCAGTCTGTGGCGCCTGGCGACCAGATCAAGATTGGCTCGATCACCGTGGAGTTCATCCGCGTCTCGCATTCGATCCCGGATCCGGCAGCGATTGCGATCACGACGAACCTCGGCACGATCGTGATCACCGGCGACTACAAGATGGACGCGACGGGCCAAGACATCAAGCGTCAGGTCGACCGCAAGCGCCTCACTGCCCTTGGCGATGCTGGCGTGATTGCCATGCTTGGCGATTCGACGAATGCTCAACTGCCCGGCCGCACGCCCTCTGAGGCAACGACGATTGAGCCCATTAATGACGTCATCGATGAGGCTCAGGGCCGCGTTGTCCTGACCAGTTTCTCGTCGCAGATTGATCGCATCGACCACGCCGTCCGCGCCGCCGACCGCACGGGTCGCCAGGTCATGCTGCTCGGCCGCTCGGTGCGCCGTAACGTCAAGATTGCCGAGCGCCTGAAGGAAATGGTGCCGCCCAACCTGCCTGTCTTGGGTCGCCGCGATATCGCCGGCGTCAAGGCGCTGGTCATCTGCACTGGTTCGCAGGCCGAGGAATTTGCTGTTCTTGGACGCGCCTCCCGTGGCGAGCACCCCGACCTCAATCTTGGCAACGGCGACACGATCGTCTTCGCCTCGCGCCCCGTGCCAGGCAACGAGGGGCCCGTTGAGGAGATGCAGAACATGCTGCGCATGCGCGGCGCGCGCGTCGTCACGCACCACGATGCTGCGATCCACGTGTCGGGCCATGCCCGTGCCGACGAAATCGTCGACATGATTCGCATGCTGCGCCCCACCAGTGTGATCCCCATCCACGGCGAGCCTCAGATGCTTGAAGCACAGGCCGAACTGGCGATCCAGAATGGCGTGACGGCAGATAACGTGCACGTCGGTTCGAATGGCGATGTGATCGAGGTCGATCAAAACGGGCTCCGTCTCGTTGACCAGGTCGAAGCGATTGCGATTCCCGCCGGCTCCGACGGCCTGCCGCTAGAAGCCGGGGAGCCGGGATGAGCCCGGTGCGGCTCGCGGATCTTGTCGGCTGGTTCGACGAGACGCTCGCTGCCCAGTCGTTCCGCGACTACGGCCCGAATGGGCTGCAGGTCGTGGGCGCCGATCAGGTGTCGCGCGTCTGCACCGCTGTCTCCGTTTCCCTCGAGGTCATCGAGCGCGCCGCGGCCGACAATGCGCAGGTCTTGCTCGTGCATCACGGCCTCTTTTGGGATGGGGCCGACGCTCGGATCGGACCACTCGAGCGACGACGCCTCGAGGCATTGTTCGCGGCAGATATTTCGCTCGTGGCCTACCACCTCCCGCTCGACGCGCACGCGACGCTCGGCAATAACGCGCGCCTCGCCGACCTGCTCGGCCTCACGCAGCGCCTGCCCTTTGGTGAGCATCAGGGCGTCGCGATCGGCTGGAGTGGCGCCCTACCGGCAGCGACAACGGCCACCGAGCTTGCAGCCACCCTGGGTGGCCTAATCGGATCCACACCGCTGGTGTTGCCCGGTGGCGACCACCCCGTGCGGACGGTCGGCATTGTCTCGGGTGGGGCAGCACGCGATATCCGCCAAGCCGCTGCCGCTGGTCTCGATGCGTTTATCACCGGCGAGCCCAGTGAGGACGCCGCCTACCTGGCTGCCGAACTCGGTGTTCACTTTATTGCCGCTGGACACAATGCGACGGAGACCGTTGGTGTTCAGGCCTTGGCCGAGGCAGCTGCGGCACAGTTTGGCCTCTCGACGTCGTTTCTCGCCGTCGACAATCCGGTCTAGCGGCAGCCCCGAGCGCTAGTCTCGGCTGCACGATGCACGACGCTGCCACACCACCCGCGATCTGGGTACGCCACGGAACGCTCTGGCGCCCGTTCGACCGGGCCCTCGTCGCCTCGCGGGTGCATGAGTACGCCGGTGGCCTGCTCGAAGTTGGCTGCGCGTCCGAGAGCATTTTCGCGCTCGAGCACAACACGGACAGCGAGTCCCTCCTGCTCCTGATCGCCGCCCTCGAGATTGGTGTAACGATTCGCCTCGGCACGGCCGATACTCCCTTTGCCGCCGGGTTCGCGACGACACCAATTCGGGCCGCCCACCTCGCGTCAGTCGCCCGGCTCGAATCGGTCTGTGTTCCCGTCGCCCCGCGCGAAGACTCAGGACGCAGCCTCGAACGCCTTGCCGCCCACGGTGTCCTCCATACCGCGCTGCGGACCGATGCCGTGCGCGAACGCACGCGCGAGCGCCACGGGCATCAACGCGCGCTGATCACGGCTACCAACGTGGACTGCACGCTCGGACAGCTCCACGCCGACATCACCGCCCTCCGCGCAGTCGGCGACCTCCTGCGCCCGGACGAAACGGTTTTGATCACGGTCCCTCTGGACACGCCGTGGGTCGTCACCGTCGCACTTGCCGCCGTCGAACAAGGCATACCGGTGGCAATCGGCAGACTCGAGGACATTCCGTTGCTAAAGCCCGGCGTTGTCGTCGGCACGGCCGCTGATGCCGATGCCCTGGCCGAGACCACCACGGGCGGACCAACCCTGCTGACGGCACTGTCTCGCCACCTCGGGCGCAGCCGCACGGCGCCACCGCCGCGCTGCCTGATTGTGGGTGACCACGAGGTACCCGCGAGCGTCTGCTCCCAGTTGCATCTCGGCGGCACGACAGTGCACCAGCTCGCAGCGGATGCCGATGGCTTTCTGCTGCCGCCTGAGGCTGACTAGCTGGATCAACTTTGCTTTGGGGTCTGACCCCAAAGCAAAGTTGATCCACCAACCGTCGGGTAATCTGAGCCCATGCTGCGTCGTTTGTGCGTCCTTGTTGTCGCCGTCGCGGCGTTTGCTTTGCCTGCACTAGAGGCTGGCGCAGCCACACCAAAACCTCCCAAGCCGGGCTCGACGCTGAAGGTCACGTCGACGGCCTACGCGGGCCATCAACCCACCTTTACGGGCGCCAAAACGCGGCATGGCATCTGTGCGGTTGATCCCGACGTGATCCCGCTCGGCACGCGGTTTTACGTCCCTGGCTACGGCAAATGTCTGGCTGCCGATATCGGCAGCGCCGTCCAAGGCGCCTTCGTCGACGTCTGGGTTAAGGCCGAGCGTGCCGCGTTGCGCTGGGGCGTCCGCACCGTCACGATCCGCTTTCTCTAGGAGCTACTCCCGAGTAACTCGATAAAGGCCGCCTCGTCGAGGATCGGCACCCCCGCCTGCTCGGCCTTGGCCAACTTGGAACCAGCCTTGGCGCCCGCCACAAGATACGACGTCGCCTTCGAGACGGAACCGGTGGTCTTGCCGCCCAGTCGCTCAATCGCGGCATGTGCCTCGTCACGCGACATTCCTTCCAGCGTGCCCGTTACCACGAAGGTCATCCCTGTGAACGGGCCGTCGACCGGCAATTCGTCTTCACTCAGCGTCAGCGTGACGCCCGCCGCCGCGAGCGCCGCGACCTCCGCCTGGCGCTCCGGATCTGCACACCAGCCAGCGACGGCCTCCGCAATTACCATGCCGACGCCGTCAACCTCGGCGATCTCCTCCGCGCCGGCCTCGACGAGTCGTTCCATGGAGCCGAAGGCGCGCGTGATCGCCTGTGCCGTCACCAACCCAACGTGTGGGATACCCAGGCCAAACAACACGTTGCCAAACGGGCGTATTCGCGAGGCGGCGATCGCCTCGACCGTATTGCGGGCCGAGGTCTCCTGAAAGCCCTCAAGCGGCAGCAGATCATCGACCGTCAGCGCGTAGAGGTCACTCGACCGGCGCACCAGCTCGAGTTCGTAGAGGCGCTCAATCAGCTTCTCCCCCACGCCATCGATATCCATCGCGCTGCGAGAGACAAAGTGCTTGATGCCCTCGATGTCGCGACTCGGACAACGCGGGTTGACGCAGAAGTGCTTGGCGTCCTCTTCGTTCTTGACGACGGGCTCGCCACAGGCTGGGCAGTCGTCTGGCATGCGAAACACCTGCTCCGCGCCCGTGCGGTCTTCGAGCACGGGACCGAGCACCTGCGGGATCACGTCGCCGGCCCGCTGCACGATCACGGTGTCTCCGACGCGAATGTCCTTGCGATTGATGTCCTCTTCGTTGTGCAACGTCGCATGCCGCACGAC
>CANKHS010000008.1 GCA_947481755.1 Actinomycetota bacterium
CCACCGAGACGCGGTGTCAGCTGCTTGACGAGGTCGCGCAGACGATCGCGCTCACCGTCGGGAAGGCGCTTCGAGACACCGCCACCCTCGCCGTCCGGCACGTAGACCAGGAAGCGGCCTGCCAACGACACGTCCATCGTGACGCGAGCGCCCTTCGTCTTCATCGGGTCCTTCGTCACCTGCACGAGCAGCGACTGGCCACCCTTGACGAGGTCTTGGATGCGCTTCGAACGTCGCGCACGCTGGTCGAGTCCGTCAATGCGGATCTCGGCGACGTGGAGGAACGCGTTCTTGTCCATGCCGGCATCGACAAAGGCTGCCTCCATGCCAGGCAGCACGGTGTCGACCTTGGCGAGATAGATGTTGCCGAGCAGGGATCGGCGCTCGTCGCGCTCGATGTACGTCTCGACGACACGGTCGTCTTCGATCAGGGCTGCCTTTGTCTCGTACGCATCGGCAGAAATTAAGATCTTCTTCATGTGGTCTCCGTGGCCCCAACGCGCGCCAGTATCGGCGCGGTGTGGACCGCTAGTCGGGTGATGCCAGCCATGGCGAGTTCGTCGTGCGCGCAGCTCGCAAGCGCGCGCACACCCTCGCTGGGTTTGGCAGGGCCATCGTTATGGATGGCAATCTGAACGATCTCCGCGTCGCCATCGAGCTGGGGCTCGGGTGCGTAGCGGCGAACATCAACATCGCGGTGCTGCTTTGGACTGCTCCGCGGTATCAGTAATTCCGAAGCCGCACGATAGGCGGCAACGGCCTGGGCGAGTGTTTCGCCCGGCGCATCGAACACGATGCGGCACGTCGCACCCGTGTCGGCGGTCTGAGGACCGGCGAGACAGGCTTCGAGCGGGACGACTCCACGCGGACAAATCGCGGCGAGTCGCACGACGAGGTCGTCGAGGTCGTGGCTGTCACCCACGAGCTCGACCGTACAGCGCTCATCCTCCGACGCGGCACCATCCGTGCGCGCAGGCGCAAGGCGGATGACAGGTCGGGGTCGCATGCCGTTTGAGAGCGCTACCTGATACCCCGCTCGCCGCAACGCGGCCAGCAGAAGTGCAACCAGCTCAAGCTGGCTGAGGTACCGCGCACGGTCCCGGATGGCGAGGCGAAGCTCGATCCTCACGGCATGCACTGCGGGATGTGTGGCATTAGGCCTCCACCAACCGGTTCCGAACGGGGCCGACGCGGGCGCCGCAATCGCTGCAGCCATCCCATCGACTATCCCCGGTCGGCCGTTTGGCGCGACGCTGCCACCACTTATCCAGCAGGAACTCCTTGGTCACACCGCTGCGCACGTGATGCCACGGCAGCGGGTCGAGAGGGTCGTGCTCACGCGTCGCCTCCACCTCGAGATCGCGTTCGGCAGCGGTATACGCCGTCCTCCACGCGTTCTCGCGGTGGTGCTCCGTCCAGGCGTCGAAGCGTGCATCTGCACGCCACGCGGCCTCGAGCACGTCCCCCGTACCTCCCCGACCGATCGCACCCTCGAGCATGCTGGTGCGCAGATCGTGTCGGGACAACTTTAGTTCAGGCCCGTTGAGCTGACGCCGCAGGTAATCCTGCTTGACGCGCATCTGCTGTTGAAGAACGGGCTGAGCCACCCCGTGAGTCTAGCGGGGCACCTCAAACGGGCGGTCAGACAGCGTCAGTCGGCACTTCAAGTGGATCGACGATCCTCCGCCGCGGTCGTTCCTGCCAGCCGGACACCGTCGCCTGTTCCCGCACGATTCTCGCTCCAACAGCGAGCGCAAGTCCCACCGCAGTCAGATTCGTGATCGTGTTCGAACCGCCGTACGTCATGAATGGCAAGGGAATGCCCGTGGTCGGAGCGATACCGAGATTCATGCCGATATTGACACCAACCTGGGTGAGCAGGAGACCAAAGACGCCCGCCGCAATGAATGCCTCCTCGAGGTTTCGCGCTCGCGGAATCAGCCGACCGATGCGCCAGAAGACCAAGAGGTACAGCAGCATCACGATGGCCGAGCCAATAAAGCCACGGTTCTCTCCGACTACAGCAAACACAAAGTCCGTGTGATGCTCAGGCAAGAAACTACCGGCCGTCTGACTAATGCCCTGTCCGCGCCCAGCCAGTCCGCCCGATCCGATCGCGATCTTTGCCTGTTGCGCCTGGTAAGCCGCCGGACTTCCGCCCTGAGGATCAAGGAACGCCGTAATGCGTTCGGACTGGTACGGACGCAGGAGCGGTAGGCCAATCGAGGGCATGATGCCGAGCACGAGAATCACGAGCGCAGCGGCGATGCCGCCAATCAATGCCACGCTGCGGCCGGGCAGACCTGCGACGACGAGTACCGTCAGCGTGATCGCGATGTAGACAATCGACGTGCCGAGGTCGGGCTGAACGAACACCAGCGCGAACGGTGGCAGCATCAAGAGTGCCGCTCGCGTCGCCATTCCCCAACCGCGAATATCTCGCCGTACACAGTCGGCGATGATGATCGCTAGGCAGACGATCATCGTCACCTTGCCAACCTCGGACGGCTGCAGGGTGAAGAACGGAAGTGGAATCCAGCGCTGTGAGCCACGAGCCGCCGAGAAACCAAGCACGATGATCAGCAGACCGATCGTCGTGCCATAGATAAACCAGAACAGCCGGCGGTAGATGCGCGGATCAACCACCATCGCGATCGCAGCAAAACCAAGGCCCGCCACGATGTAGATGATGTGCCGGCGATCGAAGAACCCCGGGTTGCCAAGGAGATCGTTGACGGTGGCAGCCTTGACTGCTTGCTCCCCGATGACAAGCAGTAGGACGACCGCAGCGATCAGAATCCAGTCGACGCGACGGAGCAGCGAAGCGGCGGTCATCCGGTCGTCCCTTGCGTCTGCAGCTGCTGGGCTGGATCGGTTCCCAAAGCGGGACCGAAATAGACGCCAGCCTTTTCGGCGCTCGAAATCTGACCAATCGTTGCCTCTTGCACGCCGAAGGCCTTTGCCATTACCTGCCGCACGGCTGGTGCCGCTGTGACACCACCAAACCCGCCCTGCTCAATCACGCAGACGACGACAAGCGTTGGGTTATTCGCAGGGGCATACCCAGCAAACCACGCAAAGTCGCGCTTGCCGAGTTTCTCGGCTGTTCCCGTCTTACCCGCCACCGGAATCGGAAAGCCCTGGAACGCAGAGTAGGCGGTGCCATTGGGGTCTTGGGTAACACCCTCAAGACCCTTCTGGATGGTTGACAAGATATACGGATCGATCGCCACCTTCTTGCCTGGAGCGGTCGGAAGCTGCTCACGCATCGTGCCGTCCTGCCCGTACACGGCGGCACCAACATGCGGCTCTACGAGCGTGCCACCATTGGCGATCAAGGCATAGAGACGCGCAATTTGAAGCGGCGTAACCTGAAGGTCACCCTGACCAATTGCCTGCAGAATGGAATCGCCGGAGGTCCAGCGGTTGTGGACACGATCATCACCAAAGCGCCGCTTCTTGTACGTCGCGTCCGGCACGCTGCCGGCCGCATCACCGCCAATGTCGATACCTGTCTGCACACCAAACCCAAGACGTCGCGCCCAGAGTGGCTGTGGCTCAAACTGCCCGCTCTTCGGTGTGGCGTCGTACAGGCGCTTGCCGAGTTCGTAGAAGTACGTGTCACACGAGGCTGTCATCGCCTGCACGAGATTCATCGGCTCGTTGACGCCAGACTCGAAATTGCGGTAGGTCTGTCCGTCGATCGTCGTCGATGGCGTGCACTGGATGATGCTGTCGGGTTTGGCCACGCGCGCTTCGACCGACGCAATCGCCGTGACGGGCTTGAAGGTTGAGCCTGCGGGATAGAGGCCCGTCATCGCTCGATCGAGCAGTGGCGAGCGCTTTGTGTCACTCGCCAGGGAGTTCCAATACTTCTGCCCCTCGGGCCCGGCCAGAGTCGCTGGATCGAAGCCCGGGTTCGATGCCATCGCACGAATCGCACCGGTACGTGGATCCATCGCGATGATGGCTCCACCCTCGGCGGCGGGATGACCATGCGTCTTCGCGTACGTAATCGCCTCACGCAGCGCAGCCTCGGCTGCCGACTGGATGCCGTAATCGATCGTCAGACGAATGTTGTCGCCTGGCTTGGCAGCCTGCGAACGCACGATCGGACCGACGGGGTCGCCGAAGGCATTGACGCGTCGCTGGAGAGAGCCATTCGTTCCGCGCAGATAGCGATCGAAATAGCGCTCAACACCACGCTGGCCGACGAGGTCGCCCGGCTGGGCATTGCGGTACGTAACCTGATCTTTGACCTGGTCGGCCGAGACCTCAGCAAGCTCGCCCCAGAGGTGCGGTGCCAGTGGATAGGTCGTACCGTGCGCACCGTGCGATGTGCGATAGGCACGAGCCGTACCCTCGACAATTCGGACACCCGGATACTGTGCCGCCCGCTCCTTGAGATAAAACAACACATCGCGATTGACGTCGCGGGCGAGCACAATCGAGTCGAATGGTGCACGAATTGAAGCCGTGTGGATCGCATCTTCCATCGCCGCCACGGTGATACCGGAGACGCGAGCCAACTCGGCGAGTTGCGGGTATTTCTTGGTACATCCAGCCCAGGCTCGTACCTGTTTTGTGCCGTCAATTTGCTGCTGAATCGCTTCAATACGTGCGATGCGTCGTTGCTTCGGCAGACTGGCCGCCGTGGTCAACGCAGCGGAGATACCCAGCGCGCGTTCGTTACCCGTCCGAGCATCAACCGGCCCTGCGAGATCGCGACCGCAGAGTGTCAGCAAGTCCGGAAACCGCGATGGATCGATCGCGACCGAGTTCGATGGTCGACTGCCAACGAGAACCTTGCCCTGCGCATCGAGAATCTGCCCGCGTGCTGCCGGTACGTCGATGCTCCGCAGACCATTCGAGATCGCCTGGGCGCGGTAGGACTGCACGTCCAGAACCTGCAACGACCAGAGCCGCAAAATCAGAATGATCACGATGGCAATTGCCACACCACTGAGGATTGCCACGCGACGCGAAATACGGTCACGATCAAAATGCTCAGCGGTGACTACCGGCTGCTCTGGCGGTGGCGGAGGCTGCGCGATCGTCGGCTCGTCGACCGTTGGCGTACTCATGCACTGCTCCTGGCAGGAACGCCCATCAACCGTCGCAGCACGGGCAGCAGAATGATTCCCGCCAGCACGGTAAACATCACGCCTGCTGTCCCCGCAATGGCGATGGTGCTCCACGCGATCGAATCGTTATTGACAGCAGTGGCAACGACGACATCCGCCGCGGTACAGATGATCGAGGCAATCAACACCACCGTCACGGCCATCGCGAGCGACACGCGCCGGCGACGCTGCGCAAAGACACCGACGCCCCAGCCAATCGGCGTCAAAACCAGCGCCGACATGCCAAGTGGAGCCTGGACGGCGATGTCGATCAGGAGGCCAGAAACGAACCCAATGACTGCGCCCCACGCAGGCCCATAACGGAGCGCCAGCGCGACGAGTGCCACGAGCGCAAAGTTCGGAATCGCGCCCAGTACGCGCGCGTCGATCGCCAAGGCGATCTCGAGATAGATCGCGACCATCAAGATCAGGATGGGCATCAGGACGGTCTTGATCCAACGAGAGCCCTGACCATCGCGCGCGTCGACGTCATAGTCATCCGAAAAATCGTCGTCTTCGCCGATCTCGAAGGTGGGATCCGTGGCGCTCACGAGCCCCCTCCCACGCCGGTCAGAATGACTACGTTGGCAAAGGAGCCAAGATCGACCCACGGCACGACGAGCACGCTCTTGTAGGTGTTCGCATCGCTCTGTCGAGCCTCGCTCACGACGCCAATCGGTAGGCCACGTGGATAGGCAGATCCAAGCCGACCGGAAGGATCAAGAAAACCACTCGTGATCACCCGATCGCCTGGCTTGACGACGCTCGAACCGCGCACAAATCCGAGCACCAGCACGGACGGATCGGCTGCGCTCGGCTGCAAGATGCCGTCGGCACCGCGGCGGCCGGAAACGGTCGCGCCAACGGCAACATTGGCGTTCGACAGAAGCGAAATTGTGGCGGTCTCGGGCGTCGTCTGCTCGACGCGTCCAATCAACGCAGCACCACCAATATCGGCTGATTGCGCCACGCCCGCCAAGACCGGATCGCCAACCTTGACGCCCACGGCGTCTCCGGCGTCCACGACGACCGTGCTCGAAATCAGCGAGGGCGAACGAGCAACAACCCGGGCAGCGCGTGGCTGATAATTCTTCGTCTGGGGAAATGCGGGTGAGCGGATATAGCCGAGCAGCCCGCGCAGTTCCTCGCCATCTTGCTGATTGACCTCAGCCTTCGCGAGATCCGAACGCAGCACGGCGTTCTCCTGTGCAAGCTGATCCCGCTCGTCCCGTGCGGTGCGAATATCGCCGAACCAGCCGATCAGATCGCGTACGGGCTGCGTGGCGCGCTGCGCAAATTCTTGGATCGCAACAGACTGATCTGACGCCTGCGACTGGGCCGAATCGACCTGTGCCTGTGCGCGAATCGAGAAGGTGACGAGGACGATCGTGACCACCACAAGAACAAACGGAATAATCCGGTGAGCGAGGCGGGTGCGGGCGGTGGGCATCCGGGAGGCGTTCCTGTAGCTGGTTCCACGACGAGAATCTTGTCGTAGTGCTGGATCAGCAGACGTAAGTGTACCGTCGCCACGCAATTTTGACGGTGGTGCGGCTTGCTAAACGCCTTAAACGACGGTGCCGTCGAACGGCAGACTGGCCTGAACCCAGCTCTGAACCCCACCAGCGAGGTTGATACAGCCGCTCCGACCCGATGCAGCAAAGGCCTCCGCTGCCGCCATTGAGCGCCCACCAGAGCGGCAAATGAAGACCGTCGAATCGGCATCGGGAAGCTCTTTCCAGCGGTTTGGTAGCTCGCTCAGCGGTAGATGGATCGAGCCGGCAATATGGCCTGCGTCCCATTCCTGCTGCTCACGCACATCGACCATCAGCGCGCCCGCCTTCGCAAGATCGGCAACGTCGACGGGCAGAGACTCTTGAACTTCGGTAGCCATGAGGTAACGGTATCGCGAGCGCTAGTTCGTCGGTGCAGGCGGTTGAGCCCGTGCAAAGGCGATCGCCTCGGCCTCGTTCGCAATCGTGCCAGCGGCCTGCTCCTCAGCGATCTGTGCGAGCAAAACACCAATCGTCGGGCCCGGTTCGCAGCCAATCGCGCCGGCAAGCGCGTCACCGCGAATCAACGGTGCGGGGACAGGGACGGTCAAGGCCTGGGTCATTTCAATCGCGAGCTGCTCGTGACGGCGGATCCAACGCTGACGAGCACGGATCCCACGCGTCGACCACCGGTCTGCCAGGGACACAACCACGCTGGCGATGGCCCACGGCTCAGTCGCAACGCGATAGCGGTGCACGGCGCGCGCATCCAGCTCCCCTTCGGGGACGAGAAAGCCGAGCCGTAGGTGCTCGCGTACGAGCAACGCCACACACTTCTGCATCGCCGAGCTGTACCGCAGGCGCTCCAGGATCGCCGCCGCCATCTCGGCGCCCTGCTGAGCATGCCCGGGAAAGCCAATATGACCATTCTCGAACTCTGCTCGCGTGTAAGGCTTGGCGATGTCGTGCAAGAGCGCGCCCCAGCGCACCGCCAGCGCCACATCACAGTCGGCATCGAGAGGCTCCGAGAGAGCGGCAGCTACGTCGGGCGCGGCAGCCCCGAAGACGAACTCGGGTTGCTCGATCAGATCGGTTGCCGCGTCGAGTACCTGCAGCGTGTGATCGAGCACATCAAGGTGGTGGTACCGATTCTGCTCAACGGAAGCCAATGCCTTTACCTCGGGCAGCACGACACCGAGTAGGCCGAGTTGGTCGAGAAAACGGAGACCGTCGACTGGATCACGCGACACGAGAATCCGTTCGAGCTCGGCCCGTTGCCGCTCGCCGGCGGGCTCCGAGGCGCGTGCCGCATCCCGTTGAGCGAGCGCAGCCGTTTCGGGTACCACCGTTAGGTCAAGTTCGATCGACAGTCGTACGAGACGCAAGAGTCGGAGCGGATCGTCTTGGAATGACGAGTCCGACACGACACGGAGCACGCGCTCTTCGAGATCGTCGAGCGCTCCTGGCACCGCCAAGGTCTCACCGTCGGCAACCCGTACCGCGATCGCGTTGACCGTTAGATCCCGCCGCAATAGATCAGCGGTAATGCCATCTGGTGCGCCCGTAATGTCGACCTCGTGGTCTTCGCCGACGACACGCCAGGCACCGTGACGCTCCGAGAGAGGAAACACCGGCGCCCCAACGCTCTTTGCGTAGGCGCGCGCCGTCTGCTCTGCGTCGCCCGTGGTGACAAGGTCCCAGTCGGACAGTGGTCGATCGAGCAGCACGTCGCGCACAGCACCGCCGACCAGCCAGAGGTCGCCATCGCCGGCAAATGCCGCCTGGAGCGGCACGAGTGCACGGACTAGCCGAGGGTCAACCGCGTGCGTCACGACGAAACCTCGCGGTCGCCGCGCTCGAGAGTCGCTCGTACGCCGCAGATGATTTCGTACGGCACCGTACCGACATGACGCGCAAGCTCTTCGGCCGAGACAACGTCATCGCCATCAACACCGAGCAGAACAACCTCATCTCCCTCGTTGACGTCAAGACCATCGGGAAGCACAACTGCAAGTTGGTCCATCGATACGGTCGCAGACACGCTGCAGCGTTGACCGCGGATCAGCACCTCACCAACGCCGGAGAGTCGGCGCGGATACCCATCGGCGTACCCGATCGGGACGAGGGCGACGCGACAGGGCTCGGCCGCAACAAAACGACGACCGTACCCGGTTGACTCGCCGGCAGCGAGCGCTTTCACACTACGCACCGTGCTGGTCCAACGCATCACAGGCAGGAGCCCATGATCGACTCCCGCGACACCAAGCGGGTCGATGCCGTAGACGGCGAGACCTGGCCGTACGGCATCAAAGGCGAGCTCGGGATAGCGTAGTGTTGCGGCGGAATTTGAGAGATGCCGCGGACAGGGTGGAAACACAGCGGCGATAGCGCGGAAGGCCTCGGCCTGCTGATCGACGAACGTTCGATCGGCCTCGTCCGCTGTGGCGAGGTGACTCATCAGACCAGCCAATCGCTCGGGACGCGGTCCGGCCAAAATCTCATCCGCAATTGCAAGCGCCTCGTCGGCACTCACTCCCCACCGCCCCATGCCCGTGTCGACCTTGACGTGCACATCGACCTCATGTCGATAACGCAACCGATCCCAGCCTTCGAGCGTCGAGACCGTCACCGCGCAACCAACCTCCGAGACGGCATCCTCCTCGCCTGCTGTCAGGGGCGACAGAACCAAGAGCGGCACGATCGGCAGTTCGAAGCGCACAGCACGCGCCTCGTCGAGCGTTGCGGTGCAGAGCTTCGTCGCGCCAGCCGCGATCGCCGCATGCGCAACATCAATCGCACCGTGTCCGTAGGCGTTCGCTTTGATGACCGCCCATACCTCGGCGCCACCGGCGGCATCCAACAGACGTTGGATGTTGGCCGTGACAGCAGCCAAGTCGATCCCGACCAGGCTGCGATGACGATACGCCGCTATGCGGCTCCCCCGCCGAACTCAAAGCGATCGAGAGCCACCACAACATGGCCGCGCGTCAGCATGCCGACGTAGGCGCCATTTTCGACTACGGGTAGCTGCGAGACGCCGTCTTTGGCCATCCGCTTAGCGGCCTCGTGCAGCTCTTCGTCAGGAGAAGCCGTCTTGACCTCGGTTGTCATCAGGTCGGAGACCGTGACGGCGAAGGCCTTCTCGATATGGCGTTCCCACGAACCGAGGCTCTGGACGTAGATCATCCAGTCGAGGAACGGCGCGACATACGGCACGTGCTCATCGGCCTCAACCTCCTGAAACAACATGTCCTGCGCCGTCACGATGCCAACGACTGCGTGAGCGCCGTCGATCACCGCAACACCATCAAGATTCTTCGTTGCCAACAGGTGTACGAGATCCTTGATCGTCGTGTCGGGCGCGACGGTTGGAGCCGTCGGATCCATCAATTCGCGCACAGGGCGGTCGATCACAGAGTGCTCCCAGGTCGTCCGAGCACCTGAAGGTGCTCGATGAGGTCTCCCGCAATGATAGCCCCGCCTCTTCGTGCGACCGTCGCGGTACGCGCGCTCTGCACATGCGCAGCCGCTCCGCCAATCGCCGCGGTCCACGAATCAGCACCTCGCGCCATGCACGCACCGATGATGCCCGCAAGTACGTCACCCGACCCCGCCGTAGCCAACGACGCCGAATCAAGCGCACGAATTGCCAACCGCCCCTCAGGCGACAGCACGAGCGTGTCGCGCCCCTTCAAGAGCGCAACCGCGCCCGTTGTCTCAACCAGCAAACGGACCGCTTGTAGACGGTGCTCAGCGATCCACTCCGCCTCGACGTCGAGCAATTTTGCTGCCTCGCCCGCGTGCGGCGTGATCACTGTCGGGGCGGTGCGTTGACGCAACAACGCGGGTTCGCGGGCGACCCACCAGAGCGCATCAGCGTCGACCAGCAATGGCCGGTCGAGCGCAAGCGTGGCGCGTACGAGTTCGTCGACCCCTGGTTCGCGCCCGAGCCCGGGCCCGAGTACGACCGCGCGCGCCCGTTCGGCATAGTCGGCGATCTGGCGCTCAACGCGGACCGAAGCGAGTGGTCGCACCATCGCCTCCCGAATAGTCCCGGCGACCGTCGTTTGGATGGCCTCGGGGACGAGCACAGTGACGACGCCCGCACCGGCGCGTAGGGCAGCTTCTGCCACGAGTGTCGGCGCGCCCGCCATGCCAACGGAGCCACCGATCACGAGGAGCGCGCCGGCGTCGTACTTGGAACCGCCGATGCTCCGGCTCGGTAGGAGATCGCGCCCATCAGTAACCGCAATTGCCACTGGCGCCACCTTCACGCCGTCGGGAACCCCGATCGGTACGACAATCACATCGCCGGCGTACTCGCACCCTGGCGCGACCATCAGTCCGAGCTTGGCGGCAGCAAAACTGACGGTGACGTCGGCGCGGATCGCAGCTCCCGGCACTTCACCAGTTGATGCATCCACCCCGCTCGGAATATCAAGGGCAACGACCGGGCACCCTGATGCAGAGATGGCGACAATTGCCTCTCCGATAGCTCCGGTTGGCGCCCCTGTCGCCCCCGTCCCCAGCAGCGCATCAACGATGAGGTCCGCGCCAACGAGTTCGTCGCCGATCGCGCCGTCGGGCCGCTCGAGCAGTGCAATCTTGGCCGCAATCGCCTCGGACAGCATCGTCGCAGCGTCACCATTTGCAGGGCGCGCGCTGACACGAATGATGCGCACGGTGCGAGCATCGTTCTGCAGCAAGCGCGCTACCTCATACCCATCACCACCGTTGTTGCCACTGCCGGCCACAACCACGATCTGCCGCGCGTCTGCGAAACGACCGCGCACGACACGAGCCGCAGCGGCTGCCGCACTTCGCATCAGACTCTCGCCCGAACCGGCAAGCAACGAAATCGCCTGGGCGTCTATAGCCTGCGCGCCAGCAGCGTCGTAGACCGGGTACTGCATTTTGGCTGCGTCCATTAGACGCAGCCTATCGCTGCGATTGAAGAGCGGTCGGGGAGACCCCGCGCAATCCCGCCCCCCGTCCGACGAGTTAGACCGAGGCTTTTGCTGCCTGCATGACCGCACCAGCGATCTTGGCGTAGCCCGTGCAGCGGCAGAGATTGCCGCCAAGAGCGAGGCGAACCTCTTCGTCCGTCGGGTTGGCGTTCTCGCGCAGGAGTGCGTGCGCCGAGACGAGCATGCCCGGCGTACAGAAACCACACTGGACACCACCCTGGTCGAGGAACGCGGACTGGAGGCTGCTGAGTGTCTCACCGTCGGCGAGTCCCTCAACCGTCGTCACCTCAGAGCCAACGGCCTGCAGAGCAAGGTACGTGCACGAATTGACGGGACGGCCGTCGATCATCACCATGCAGGCGCCGCATTCGCAGTCGTCGCAGCCTTCCTTGGTGCCGGTCAGACCGATCTCGTCGCGAATCGCGCGGACGAGTGTCGTGTCGCCGTCCAGCTCGACCGGATAGGCCATGCCATTGACGGTTAGTGTCGCTGCGTGCTTCATCGTCCGGAGCCCTTCATGAATACGGGAGTTGCAGGAATCGGAAATTCCTCACCACGAGCACGCTGTGCCGCAACGGCGACGGCGCGCTTGGCAATGACACCGGCCATCGCGCGGCGATAGTCCTCGTTGGCACGAAGGTCCGAAATCGGCTTTGCGTCTGCCGAGGCACCCGCGGCAACCGCATCGAGTGCGTCGTCGTGGCCATCGGTACCGATGATGGCGGCCTCTGCAGCGGGACTGCGAATGATCGTCGGCGCGAGTGCAGTCAAGGCGACCTTCGCGGCCGTCACGTTGCCGTCGTCGTCAAGCGTGACGCACGCACTGGCACCGACAATTGCGATCTCCATCGCCCGCCGGTACTCGAGGCGGACGTAGGCACTCCCGGTGTGAGCGGGCTGTGCCGGCACGGTGATGGCGACGCAAATCTCGCCAGGCTTGGCCGACGTCTTGCCGGGCCCCGTCCACAACTCTTCAATCGCAACTTCGCGGTCACCCGCGGCGGAACGGAGCGTGACGGAGGCACCCAGCACGATCAGCGGTCCACCGGTCTCCATCGCCGGCGAGGCGTTCATCACGTTGCCACCAAGCGTGCCGACGTTGCGTGTCGCGTGCGATCCAACCAGCGCGGAGGCATCCGCAATGGCTGTCCAGGTGCTGCGCACGGCAGCATCAGCGCACAGCGTCGCGTGGGATGTCAACGCACCGACGACCAAGTCGTCACCCGCGGTAAGACCCCGCAGCGCGTCAATGCGATGAATCGCAATCACTGTGCCCGGAAGCGACTTGCCGTGTCGCGCCTGAACGATCAGGTCGGACCCGCCCGCTACGACGCGCGCGTCGGAACCGTCGCCAAGTAGCGCCAGTGCCTCATCGACTGTCGTCGCCGTATGGAATGCAACGTCCCCCACGAGAACCTCCCCTACTGCGACGACTATCGTCGCGGTCTGCGGGGAAGCCTACGCGGAAACCCGGCGGAGCGAAAGTGGTACTCGTCCATCGACTTCACCAAGAGGACACACACGCAAGCCGAGGAGTGGCTAGGCTGTCGCGCAGGAGGCCGCCCCTATGACCGAGACCGATCCCGAGAATCCCTTTGCCGCCGATGTTCCAGGCGTCGAAGTTAAGCCCGCGACCTACGTCTTGTTTGGCGCCTCGGGAGACTTAGCCGCCAAAAAGTTGCTGCCTGCGGTGTACAACCTGTATGCCGAAGGTCGACTGCCTGAGCGCTTCCGCCTGCTCGGTGTCGGTAGCAGCATGCCGGAGCACAACTTTCGCGACCACATGATCAACGTGGTCACCAAGTATTCGCGCAGCGGCGTCGACGAGAAAATTCTGACGAGCCTGCTCGAGAAAGTCGATTACATCCAGGGCGACTTTACGAAGCCCGCGTTGTTCGACAAGCTGAAGAAGAACCTGCTTGCGGGCGACACAGCGCTCGGTGGCCCCACCCGTCGCCTTTTCTACCTCGCTGTGGCACCACGCTTTTTTGGCCCGATCGGCGATTCGCTCCATAAGGTCGGCCTGGCGCGCGGGTGTGAGCCCGAGTCTGTGTTGATGATTGAGAAGCCATTCGGCCACGACCTCGAGTCGGCGATTGCGCTCAATAACGAAGTGACGGCCGCCTTCGACGAGTCTCACATCCTGCGTCTCGATCATTACCTCGGCAAGGAGACGGTCCAGAACCTGTTGGTTTTCCGTTTTGCCAACGGCATCTTCGAACCGCTGTGGAATCGTCGCTATATCGACCATGTGCAGATCACTGCCGCCGAAGATCTCGGCATTGGCACGCGTGCCGGCTACTACGACCAGTCGGGCGCGATTCGCGACGTCATCCAAAACCACGTCATGCAGCTTGTTGCGTTGACCGCGATGGAGCCGCCGGCGACCTTCGATGCCGATTCGATTCGTGACGAAAAAGAGAAGGCGTTGAAGTCGATTCGCTGCGTCGGCTCGGCGCGCGGTCAGTACACGGCTGGTGATGTCGACGGAGGCCACGTCCCCGGCTACCTCGAGGAGCCGAACGTGCCACCCACGTCGACGACCGAGACGTACGCCGCGCTCAAGCTCGAGGTCAACAACTGGCGTTGGGCCGGTACACCGTTCTACGTTCGTGCTGGCAAGCGCATGCCACGCCGCTCGACGGAGATCACAATTGCCTTCCGTCCTGTACCGCACATGCCGTTCTCGGATCCAAAGGTTGCCCAGAGCATTCGGCCGAACCTCCTGACGCTCTCGATCCAGCCAAACGAGGGCGCCTCCTTGCGGATCGAGGCCAAGGCGCCCGGCGCCGAGACCCAGCTCCGCCCCGTGCGGATGGACTTTCTCTACGGCGAGACGTTTACGCGCGAGACACCCGAGGCGTACGAACGTCTGATCCTCGATGCACTGCGCGGTGACGCGACGCTGTTTACGCGTGCCGATGAGGTCGAACAGGCCTGGCGGATCGTCGACCCGGTCATCGAAGCGTGGAAGCAGAATGAGGTTCCCCTCGAGCCGTATGTCGCGGGTGCACCTGGACCGGATTCTGCCGAGGCGTTGATTCGCGCCGATGGTCGGAAGTGGCGGCGACTGTGACGCGGGCTATCACGACGATCAAAGAGCTTGAGTCCGGGTTGCACTGGAAGGCCTCTGACACGTCGACCGATGTCGTCGGTGATGCGCTTGGCCGTCTGCTGCGCGAAGCCGATCACCTCGGTGGTGATCACGTGTCGCTGCGCACGATGAACCTGATCGTAGCTCCCGACCCGCACCAAACGAATGGGCATCGCGCCGGGACCAAAGAGACGGCGCTCCATCCAGCCAGGATGATTCGACTGATCAAGCACAAGGAAGATCGACTCGATGCTGAGGTGCGAGTGCGCCTGATCGAAGTCGGCGACGCCGGCATGCACGTCCTCGTCGAGGACATCAATATCCACGCCAACGAGAGCCGCCTTGCGCACTCGCGTTCCTTGGTGGCACCGCTCCTGGCTCGTGGCCTCCCGACCGTGGCCTGGTTGCCAGGCTACGACCATGGCGAGGTCGAGCTTTCGCTTTCCGAAACAGCGCACGTCACCGTCTTCGATAGCGATCGCGACCCCGACCCCGCCCGCGCCATCACCTTCGCGCATGAGGTTGCACTCCAACATCCGTCCCGCGATCTCGCCTGGCTCCGCACGCTCGAATGGCGACGCCGCATCAGCGCAGGCTTTCAATCCGAACAGGCCTTGGGCACACTTGCGTTTGCACCCTCGGGTGACGTCGTCGGCAACGTTCATTCTCCGTCCGCCATGCTGCTCGCTGCTTGGATTGCGGTGCGCGCGGACGTGAACGTGACACTGCGCCCTGGCACGGGAAACGCGCCCGTTGAGGGTGTCTCGATTGCTGGCATCACGATCTCGCCCGGTGGTAGCGAGTCCTGCAGCCCTGGGCACCTGCACGAGGCGCTCGACACGGTCTACGCGGCACCACTCGGATACGAGGATGCGCTCCAGGCGCTGGACCGGGTGGCCATCGTCGCGTGAGTGAGGTGACGGTTCTCGCCGGCGATATCGGCGGCACACACGCTCGCTTTGCTCGCGTTCGTGCTGGTCACGGCCCCGTAGTGCTCGAACACGAGCAGGTCTACGACGTTCCCGATTCCGCCTCGCTTGAGGCGCTCGTCGCGCAGTACCTTGCTGACCACCCAGGCGATGTCGCTGTCGCAGCAATCGGAATTGCCGCGCCGATTGTGGGTGGCAAGGCAAATCCGATCAACCTTCCGTGGGCCATCTCCGAAGATGAGGTGCGGTCCGCGATTGGCCATGACCATGGCTATCTCCTCAACGATCTTTTGGCCAACGCCTGGGGCATTAGCGAACTGAGCCCAGACCAGTTCGCAGAACTCCAACCCGACAGAATTGGACTCGGTGGTAATCGCGCCGTCTGTTCTGCGGGCACCGGTCTTGGCATCGCCGGCATGGTCGCGATCGGCGACCGCTGGCAACCGTTTGCCAGCGAAGGTGGTCACATTGACTACGGCCCGCGCAGCGCTCACGAAGATGCTCTGTTGCTGTACCTCCGCGACCAGCACCCCGAGTGGGAGCACGTCAGTGCCGAACGCGTCGTCTCTGGACCTGGCCTCGTCCACATCTGGGAGTTCGTCACGCAGACCGGCCGCGCACAGGCGGGCGCCGAGTTGATGGCCGCCATGGCCGCTGGAAATCCGGGCACCGCGATTTCACAGGCCGCACTCGCGGGGTCGGATGCCAGCGCCGTCCTCGCCATGGACATGTTCGTGCATGCCTACGGCGCCCAAGCCGGCAACCTCGCCCTCGTCCTCCTCTCGACCGGCGGCATGTACATCGGTGGTGGCATTGCGCCACAGATTTTGCCGATTCTCCGCCGCGGTGGCTTCTTGCATTCGTTTCACGCCAAGGGTCGGTACGACGGCATCCTCGAGAAGATGGCGGTGCGCGTGATCCTCGACGACCTGTGTGCCCTACGCGGCTCGGCGCGCTTCGCTCTCACGCGACTCGAAGAGAGCGGGTAACCATGCAGGTCCGAAACCTCGATAGCGATGCGGAGCCATTCATCACAGCCGACGGCTCGACGATTCGTGAGCTCCTCAACGTCGTGCATCCACCGACGCGCAATCAGAGCCTGGCGGAGGCCTCGTTACCGTCTGGCACAGCCACTGTGCGCCACTACCACGTGGTGGCCGAAGAGATCTACTTCATCCTCGAGGGCACGGCCACAATGGAACTTGACGGCGAACAACGCGAGGTGGCTCCTGGCGACGCAATCCTGATTCCCCCCGGCGCGTGGCACCAGATTTCGGCCCATACAGGCCTCCGTCTGCTGTGCTGCTGTGCGCCCCCGTACCGACACGAGGACACGTACTTCGACTGAATCGGTATTCTGCAACCACACGTACTGGAGGGAACAACTGTGGCTGGCATGGGCATCGATGGAATTAGCGAGATCCTCGGCGACAAGGCCGACGATCTGCTCGGGCATACCTGCACGACGATCGACAAGGATCGCCTGCATCTTCCCGGTCCTGACTTCGTCGAGCGCGTGATGCGCGACACGGACCGATCCGTGCCGGTACTCCGCAACTTGCAGACGATGTACAACGCTGGGCGCCTCGGTGGCACCGGCTACCTCTCGATCTTGCCGGTCGATCAGGGCATCGAGCATTCGGCGGGCGCGTCCTTCGCCAAGAACCCCGACTACTTCGATCCGGCCAACATCGTTGAGCTCGCGATCGAGGGCGGCTGCAACGCCGTGGCCTCGACCCTGGGTGTACTCGGCTCGGTTTCGCGCAAGTACGCACATCGCATTCCGATGATGCTGAAGCTCAACCACAATGAGTTCCTCAGCTATCCGAACGGCTACGACCAGATCATGTTCGCCTCGGTCAATCAGGCGTTCGAGATGGGTGCCGTCGCCGTCGGCGCCACGATCTACTTCGGCTCGGAAGAGTCCAAGCGCCAGATCATGGAGGTCTCCGACGCCTTCCAGGCCGCCCACGAATTGGGCATGGCGACCGTACTCTGGTGCTACCTCCGCAATAGCGCGTTCTCGGCGAAGGACGGCGGTCCCGACTACCACGCCGCCGCCGACCTGACGAGCCAGGCCAACCATCTCGGCGTCACGATCCAGGCCGACATCATCAAGCAGAAGGCGCCAGAAACGGCCGCCCCAGGCTTCCTCGACATCAACTTCGGCAAGACCGACAAGCGTGTCTACGAGAACCTGATGACACCCCACCCGATCGACATGACGCGGTACCAGCTCGCCGGCTGTTACATGGGTCGTGCCGGCCTGATCAACTCGGGCGGTGCCTCGGGTGACAACGATCTCCACGACGCTGTCTCGACAGCCGTCGTCAACAAGCGCGCAGGCGGCATGGGCATGATCTCCGGCCGCAAGGCGTTCCAGCGACCGCGTAACGAGGGCATCGAGCTCCTCAACGCGATCCAGGACGTCTACCTCTGCGACGACGTCACCATCGCGTAGGTTCTAGGCGGACATCACATCCGCGCGGATGTGATGTCCACCTAGTCCTGCACGAGCCGACCGAGCGGCCGCGCGAGCGCGAGCACCACGAAGGTCGCCACCAGGGCAATCAGTCCAAGCATGCCGAAGAAGGCTGTCTGTCCGAGCGAATCGTAGAACTGGGCGAGACGACCGCCGATGGCGTCGCCGACACTGGTGGCAAGAAACCAGACACCGAGCGTCTGCGAAACGCGATCGGGTGGCGAGAGTCGCGTGGCGGCCGCCATGCCGACCGGGCTCAGCATTAGTTCCCCGACCGTCTGAATGGCAAAGACGGCAATCAGCCACATCGCTGCAACCTTGCCGTCAATCGCCGCCTGGGCGGCGAAGACCATCACACCCATCGAGACCGCAACGAGGAGCAGACCGCCCGCAAACTTGTAGGCCGTGCCTGGCTGTTTGCCGCGGACACCAAGTGCAGTCCAGATGATGGCCATCACCGGTGCCAGAGCGATAATCAAGAGTGGGTTGACGGACTGGAACCAGCTCGATGGGAAATCAAGGCCGAAGACCGTGTTGCGTGTGTCCTCCTGCGCGAAGATCGCCACCGTCGAGCCAGCCTGGTCGTAGACGAGCCAGAAGACTGCCGCCGCGCAGAACAGGACGAGCAGGACAAGGACGCGGTTCCGCTGTTCGGTATTGCCGCGCTCGGCCCGCAAGGTGCGCGTAAACCAGGCGATTGGGACCAGCAGAATGACGAGTGTGATCGCGAGCTCGATCACGTTTGCCGAGACATGGAGGACGAACAGGTCGAGGAGAACGACTCCCACAGCGGCGAGTAGACCGATGGCCGCGCCAATTCCATAGCGCCGTCGCTCGGCATGGTTGAGTGGGTTCTCCGGCTTGGCGCCAAGATCGCCCATGCCACGCGTGCCGATGCCGTACTGCACAAGCGCGAGGATCATGCCGACGGCGGCCGCGCCAAACCCGAGCTCCCACGACACCTCCTGCCCCAGGTAGCCACAGACCAACGGCGAGAGAAAGGCGCCGAGGTTGATGCCCATGTAGTAGATCGAGAAGCCCGCGTCACTCAGGTCGCGCCGCGAGGCGTAGAGCGCGCCGACCATCGCGGTCATATTCGGCTTGAGCAGACCCGTCCCAATGATGATTAGGAACAGCGCGAGAAAGAGCCCGCTGCCACCCATGATCGCGAGCACAATGTGGCCCGCCGCAATCACCGCACC
Source organism: Actinomycetota bacterium (assembly GCA_947481755.1). Taxonomy (GTDB): domain Bacteria; phylum Actinomycetota; class Thermoleophilia; order Gaiellales; family F1-60-MAGs149; genus F1-60-MAGs149. The sequence goes on from CANKHS010000008.1 coordinate 19,291, forward strand.
ACCGACGAAGACGGTGCGTCGTGGTCCAAGTACGCGATCACCGATCCAGCCACCGGGTAGTGGTGTCAGATAGACGAGCGACACGTAGACGGCATAGATCCCAGCCGCCTCGACCGCGCTCATTCCCATGCCGCCTTCTGACGTTGGCGCAATCATGAAAAGCACCAACAGCGCGCGCATGCCGTAGTACGAGAATCGCTCCCACATCTCGGTCAGACACAGCGTTATCAACGTACGAGGCTGGCCGAATAGTGTGCGCGCGAACGGATCAAACGGGACGGCACTCACGCGAAGCACCCCTTCAGATTGCTGGCACGAGATACCTCAGCGAGCGGATTTGTTTCGCTTCCCGCACCATCGACACGCACGTCGTGAGCCGTAGCGACCCAGCATCTATTGTCGTCGATCACCACGTCGTACTGCAGCGAAACCACAACGTTGCCGACGCCTAACTGAACGGTACAGTCGTTCGCCGTGCCCGCACGAACACAGTCCACCGAGCGCACTTCAACCATCGGCGCATCGTTCTCAATCTGGTTGGACAGCGCATCGGCAACTGCCGACTCGAGACCGCCTTGCGGGCCATCGGCGACCGAACCGCAGCCGGCGAGCAGAAGAGCAAAGAACAGCAGAATGAGGAGCCGACCTACGATCGCACTAGGATAGCGATCGCCACGCGTGAGTGCGCGCTAGGATTCGACGCGA
>CANKHS010000009.1 GCA_947481755.1 Actinomycetota bacterium
CGGTGCCATGAGCACCCTCGGCGACGCGAATCACACCGCGCCAGACCGACCGCGCATCGTCGAGCAATACGCCCTTGAAGGCCAGATCGGAGACTGCGTTTGGCGCATCGTGCTCTTGCGTCGTGTCGAGATCGAGGTGGCGCTTGCCGTCGACGACGTAGACCGCACTCAGGCGACCGGTGGAGCCCTCGCCCGTCAGGCGCGTCTCCATGCGCGTTTTGCCCGTCTTGGAGCCCGTCGAGCAGGCCGCCCACTCGAGCGTGGCGTCCTTGGCAACTTCGGCGCGATGGGCCGCGAAGTGCAGCGAAGCATTGTTGCGATCCTGGACCACGACGTACGTGAGGTGCGCAGACTCCGCAACCACGAGCTCGGCGACACCATTGGCATAGCCCGGCTCGCCCTTGAGGTGCTCCTCGACCAGCGTTGCTTCGGCACCCTCGCCGAGCGAGATGATGACGCGCCACTGCTGAGCCGCACCCTCCGTGGCAATCTCGTAGGCCGCGTGGAACGGCAGCTCAACCTTGACTCCAGCCGGCACGTGCAACAGCAGACCGTCGGTCCAAAGTGCACCGTTCTCGGCCGCAAACTTCTCGTCGTAGCCAACAATCGTGCCCAACACGGGCTCCACGAGGTCGCTGTGCTCCTCGGCCAGTCGCTTGAGGCTGCCAAAGATCACGCCCTGCGCAGCAACTGCGGGACTGAACTCGTCCAGCACCACACCACCGTCGCGCATCACGATGCGGCCGGCGTGCTCGCCCTCTGCCAAGATCGCGCCCTGCGGCTCGCCGGGTACAGCGTCGACCGTCGCGGCATACGTCGCGAAATCGATGCCACGCAGCGACGTAAAGCGCCAGTGCTCGTCCGACGAGGACGGCACCGACAACACCTCATTGCTCTCGGCCGCCTGCTGGCGACGCTCTTCGAGCCACGCGGTCATCCGACCGAGCCTTCCATCTGCAGCTGAATCAGGCGATTGAGCTCGACGGCGTACTCGAGCGGCAATTCCTTCGTGATCGGCTCGACGAAGCCCGCCACAATCAGCGCCGACGCTTCGGCCTCGGACAGACCACGGCTCATCAGGTAGTAGATCTGCTCTTCACCGAGCTTCGAGACGGTTGCCTCGTGCCCAATGTCGACCTGGTCGGCCATGATGTTGATGTACGGATAGGTGTCGGTGCGCGACTCAGGATCGATGATCAGCGCGTCGCAGACGACCTTGGACTTGCTGCCTTCGGCGTCCTTATTGACCCGCAAGAGACCACGGTACGACGAGCGACCGCCATCCTTGGAGATCGACTTCGACGTGATCACGCTGGTCGTGTTCGGGGCAACGTGCGTGACCTTGCCACCGGCGTCCTGGTGCTGACCTTCGCCTGCGAACGCGATCGAGAGGATCTCGCCGTGGGCACGCTCGCCCTTGAGGACGACGGCGGGGTACTTCATCGTCACCTTCGAGCCGAGGTTGCCGTCGACCCACTCCATCGTCGCGTCTTCTTCCGCCACGGCACGCTTGGTGACGAGGTTATAGACGTTGTTCGACCAGTTCTGAATCGTCGTGTAGCGGCAGCGGCCGCCCTTCTTGACGAGGATCTCAACAACCGCCGAGTGCAGCGAGTCCGACGAGTACGTCGGCGCGGTGCAGCCTTCGACGTAGTGCACGTAGGCACCCTCGTCGACGATGATCAGCGTGCGTTCAAACTGGCCCATGTTCTCCGCATTGATGCGGAAGTAGGCCTGCAGCGGCTGCTCGATCTTGACGCCCGGTGGGACGTAGATGAACGAGCCACCCGACCAGACGGCCGAGTTGAGCGCCGAGAACTTGTTATCGGCAGACGGAATGATCGAGGCGAAGTACTCGCGGAAGAGGTCCTCGTGCTCAAGCAATGCTTGGCCGGTATCGAGGAACAGGATGCCCTGGTCCTCGAGCTCCTTCTTGAGCGAGTGGTAGATGACCTCAGACTCGTACTGGGCGCCAACGCCGGCGAGAAACTTTCGCTCCGCTTCGGGGATACCGAGGCGCTCGAAGGTGTTCTTGATCGTGTCGGGCACATCGTCCCACGAGCGCGCATTGATCTCAGCAGGCTTGAGGTAGTAGAAGATGTTGTCGAAATCGATGCCGCTGAGGTCTGCGCCCCAGTTGGGCATGGGCTTCGAGAGGAAGATCTCGTAGGCGTCGAGGCGGAAGTCGAGCATCCACTTCGGCTCACCCTTGTGAGCGGAGATCTGACGAATCACGTCCTCGTTGAGGCCGCGCTCGATCTTGATGACCGGGTTCTCCTCGTCGTGGAAACCCCATTTGTATTCGCCTAGATCGACGTCGGCAGTTTCGGGAGCCATTAGCTGACCACTTCCTTCGCGATATCCGCATAGCCGGAGGTCTCCAGCTCATGGGCAAGCTCTGCGCCGCCAGATCGAACAATGCGGCCGTCCATCAGTACGTGGATCTGATCGGGCTTAACGTAATCGAGGATGCGCTGGTAGTGCGTGATGATCAGCGTGCCCATGTTGGGACCGACCAGACGGTTGATGCCGTCGGAGACGATGCGCAGCGCGTCGATGTCGAGGCCAGAGTCGGTCTCGTCAAGGATCGCAATCTTGGGCTGGAGCATTGCCATCTGCAGGATCTCGAAGCGCTTCTTCTCGCCGCCGGAGAACCCGTCGTTGAGCGAGCGCGAGGCCATCGACTTATCGATCTCGAGCAACTCCATTGCCTCTTGGATCTGCTTGCGAAACTCGGGGATGCGGACCGGGTTGTCGACACCGTCTGGTCCACCCTTGCGGTGCGCGTTGACGGCCATGCGAATGAAGTTCGCAACCGTTACACCCGGCACGGCAAAGGGGTACTGGAAGGAGAGAAACAGGCCAGCGCGCGAGCGCTCATCGGCAGCCAGGTCGAGCAGGTTGGCGCCCTCGAACAACACCTCGCCCTCGGTCACCTCGTAGCCAGGGTGGCCCATCAGCACGTGGCTGAGTGTCGACTTGCCCGAGCCATTCGGACCCATGATCGCGTGGATCTCACCCTTGGACATCTGCAGGTCGATCCCCTTCAGGATCTCTGTGTCGGTTCCGGTGATGTTGGCGTGTAGGTTGCGAATAACGAGATCGGGCACGGATGCTCCTGGGGAATGGTTCGTTCGGACGAGTTGCGAGTGTGCCGGCTAGGCAATCACTCTTCGCTCGGTGTTTACGCGCAGACTAGCGCTATTAGGGTAGACGAATGAGGGTACCCAAATATTCCCTATTCCGCGGGTATTACGCAAGCTCCTGTCGAATCACTCCGACGTAGCAGTGCGAAGGGCGACCACTTCTCCCCGTACAACCACAAAAGGCCCGGCCCCGCAGCTGCGGAGACCGGGCCGATTGCGTTCGTGCTTAGGCCGAGGGCTGATCCCCAGCCGGCTCGGTCGTGGTGTCTGCAACCTCGGCAGCCGGAGCGGCCTCAGTGATGGTGGCCGCAGGAGCCACCGGAGCTGCGGACGAGCCCGTGTTCTCCCAGACCGTGTTCGCACCGCTCTGCATGTAGGCAATCCATGCGGGCGAGAAAACGAAGTAGAGCACCACGGAAAGCCAGCCGTTGATGGGCGTCTGGCCCGTGATTGCCTGGGCCTTCGTAATGCGCTTGTGGGTCGAGAAGAAGCTCATCACGGCTGGCACGATGATCAGCGAGCCGAGCGTAATGGCCAGCAGCGACTTGCCGGGGCTCGTACCCAGCTCGTCGGTGCCGCGGGCGCGACCGTAGTCGGCCAACTCGCGGTTGACGCGGTACCACCAGATCCAGTTGTAGAACGGCACCAAGCAGAGAAAGGCAACGCCAACGACGTTGCAGATCTTGGCGTTCTTATCGGTACCGGGAATTGCGACCTCTTGAGCCATTTCGGGCCTCCTTGTTTCAAACAGCACTCGCAAGGGTAGGCGATTTCCGGGGCCGATTGCTACTCCGACGGGGCTACCTCCAAATCTTCACCCTGCCGCTACTCCCCACGACAGAAGTACTTGAGGCTACTTAGCCCCGGGCGCTCCATCCCGAAGGTACGCAAGAAGCGCCGAATCCGTCAGCCACTCGACCGGGGCAAGATCGTCCGTTAATGGCTCTGCCGCTGGCGCAATCTGTATCTGATTGGCCGCCATTTGCTGGCAGACGGGGGCCAACGGCGCCGGCGCCGCAGCCAGTCGTGCGGCCGCGCCTTCAGCCGTGCCGCTGTCGCGATACCCCGTCACGATCGCGTTGAAGTCATTGACCTGTGACTGCTCGACGACGGGAAAGACGGCTGCCATCGTCTGCGCAATCCGGTCCAATGCCTCGTTGTGCCCCGGCGGCGAGCCCACGTTGATCATCACCGCTCCACCCGGGGTGAGCCGATCGCGCACGAGTTGGAAGAACTCCTTCGTGACCAAGTGAAACGGTATGTAGGGCTGGCGATACGCGTCGACGATGATTCCGTCGAACCGCTGCTTGGTGGTCTGCAGCCACGGGCGCGCATCGGCCTCGTGCACCGTCAGGTGCGCCTCGCCCATGCCGAGGTAGCGATAGCCAACATCGGTCACTGTCGGGTCGATCTCGACTCCGTCGATCTGCCACGTTGGCCAAAAGCGCGCGTACTGCACCGCCGTCGTACCGCCAGCGTTGCCGAGCACCGCCAAATCACCATCGAGGGGCCGGTCGATCGCAACCGGGAGGCAGGTCAGGCGATCCCAGTAGCCGCCTACTAATCCCGAGGACCCCACCTTGACCGAGTGTTTCGCCCAGCCTTCGTTGAGTCGCAGCACGCGCTCACCCTGCTGGTCGTCAACGACCTGTACGAATTGATATGCAGACTCGCCCTCCCAGACGACGTGGTCGCCCGGCGCCGCCTTGATTCCCTGCTCCGGCACGAGAAGAAGCAGGGCAATCCCGACGGGGACAAGGAACGCGAGCCGTGGCAGTAACGGCAACGCGGCCGCTGCCAAAATCAAGGCCAACACGAGCAGGGTCCGGCGCGTGCCAATCCATGGCACCAAGAGGAGCACCGAGACGAACGTGCCAAGCAACGAGCCGACCGTCGACAGGGCATAGAGGCGACCCGAGACCCGACCGGCCTCCTCAACACTCGTGACCGAGAGGCGAATCGCCCAGGGCGCGACTGCGCCGAGTGCCGTGATCGGGATGGCAAAGGCCAGCAGCACTGCCACAAACGAGCTGATCAAGACCCCGGCCGAAACATCCGCAAAAGCATCGGTGGCGAGCGTCAACAGTGGGCGCGTGGCGAAGGGCAAGGTGGCAATCGAGGCGGCCGCAATCAGCACCACACCTCCTAACGCGCGCTGCGTCGGCCAGCGGTCGGCGATGCGCCCACCCAGCCAGTAGCCCACGGACAGGTACAACAGGGTGAGTCCAATCACGTTGGCCCAAACCAACGTCGACGTGCCAAAAAATGGGGCCAGGAGACGCGCCGCCGTCAGCTCGACACCCAGCGACGAGAAGCCCGCCGCGAAGACCAAAACGTAGAGACGGGCCATGCGCACGTGCAAACGGTACCCGCATCGCACCAACCTGTGTCCCTGCGCCTTAACAGAGACGCAACACAAATCCCCAATGACCCTTCACATACCGCCGATACAACTTGTCGTATGAACGAGAACTGGACTCCCACCAATTACCCGACCACCCCTCCTCCGGCTGCCGCAAACCAAAAGCAGCGCGGTTCGCGCCTTGTTGTCCCCGTCCTCCTCGCCTCGCTGCTCTCCGCAGGCTTGGCTGCCGGCGGCACAGCAATGGTTGTGAATCAGGACGGCGGTGGCTCCACCACGATTGTTCGCCAGGTTGCGAATCCCGCCAACAGCAGCGACTCCAGCAGCTCCGTGATGCCCGTCGCCTCGACAAGCGGCATGTCAATCGAAGCGATGTACAAGAAGTACGGCAACGGCGTGGTTCGCGTTGAGCACTCCGGCGGCCTCGGCTCCGGTTTCGTCATCGATAGCGAGGGTCACATCCTGACCAACGCGCACGTCGTCGATGGTGCTCAGGGCGAGATCACCGTCTCGTTTTCGAACAACGAAAAGGTTGTTGCGAAGGTCGTCGGTGTTGACAACGCCACGGACGTCGCCGTCCTCAAGGTTGACGTGCCGAGCTCGGCGCTGACCGTGATTCCTCTCGGCGACTCGGCCGCGCAGCAGGTCGGTAGTGAGGTCGTCGCGATTGGTAACCCATTCGGCCAGGACCGCACCGTCACGAGCGGCATCATCTCCGCCGTCGCGCGTTCGATCCAGGCTCCGAACGGCTTCAGTATCAACGGTGCCATCCAGACCGATGCGGCTATCAACCACGGCAACTCGGGTGGTCCGCTGCTCGATATGTCCGGACAGGTAATTGGCATCAACTCGCAGATCGACACGGGTGGCCAGGCCAACGCCGGCAGTGTCGGCATCGGCTTTGCCATCCCGATCAACCTGGTCAAGCAGGTCGCCTCAGACATCATGGCGACCGGCAAGGCACAACATGCCTGGCTCGGCGTTCAGCTCTCGGATGTCGACCCAACAATGGCCTCGAAGACCAAGATCGGCTCCGACTACGGCGCCATGGTCGCGAAGGTCACGACCGGTTCGCCGGCCGCTAAGGCCGGCCTGACTGGCGCGACAGGTGAGACCACGATTGGGGGACAATCGTACGCGGTCGGTGGTGACGTGATCGTGGAGGCCAACGGCACCAAGATCGAAGGCGTCAAGGACCTTCAGGCCGCTGTCTCCTCGTTGAAGCCAGGCGACAAGCTTGAGCTCGTCGTCAAGACCAGCTCTGGCGCGACGAAGAACATCACGGTCACCCTCGGCGATCAGCCGCAGGACCCAACCGCGCTCGCCGGCTAAGCCACTTCTCCTTAGCCGTCGACTGATTGGCGGGGTCGGGCCTCCTCCGGGCTCGGCTCCGCCAACACTCGTTTCGGGCAGGTTCGCGTCAGCAGCAGACCACGCAATGCTGCACTGACTGGCCCTCGTACTTCAGGCCCAGAGGCCTAGCGCTTAGCGTTTGTCGGCGATTTGGGCGAGCAGCGCGACGATCGTGCCAACGACCACCCAGAGCACCGCACCAACAACCGCCGCTCCAACACCAATAGCGATTGTGTAGGCGGTTCCGCCAATCAGGCCCACAGTCAGCGCGATCGCTGCGTGGAGCACTGCCATGGCGTAGGCGGCAACGGTGGCGCGGGGAGCCTGGCCGGCTGCGCGTGAAAATCGTTCGGGAATCGTATCCATCCCGTGCATCCTACCCGGCGTCGCCATCGACAGGGGTAGAGTCTCGGTGAAGAAGCAATTCTGACCCTGTTTGATGAAAGCCCTCCATGCGTGCCCTCCTGATCGTCAATCCCGTCGCTAGCCGAGTCAACTCGGCGGTTGAGCGCACCGCTCAACGCGAACTCGAGGAGTCCGTCACGATCGAAGTGGTCCGCACGACGCGTCCGCTCGAAGCTGCTGATTTGGCCCGCAAGGGCGTTGACGAAGGCTTTGACGCTGTGATCGTGCTCGGTGGTGACGGCACCGCCAACGAGGTGCTCAATGGCATCGGTGCCGAGGTGCCGATTGGCCTCCTGCCGGGAGGTGGTACGAGTGTGATGTCCCGTAATCTCGGCCTCCCCCCCTCGATCCCAGCAGCTGCACGGCGGCTTGCCGTCGCCTTGCGTGAAGGCACAGAGCGTCACGTGCGTGTCGGTCGTATTAATGGCCGCCGCTTCGCCTTCAATGCCGGCGTTGGTCTTGACGCCGAGGTCGTTCGTCGTGTCGATGGCCGCGAGCGCACCTCGAAGCGTCGCCGCTCGCCGGACGTCGTCTATGCCCGTGAACTGCTCAAACTCGTCGCCCGGGGCTCATTTAGCCATCCACACATCACACTGCATGCGGGCGGCCAGACCGACCGTGTCGCGTTCGTGATCGCCGTCAACCTCGCACCCTGGTCGTACATCGGAGCGTTTCCGCTCGACCTTGCCCCGAGTGCCACCGCCGATGGTGGTCTCGACATCGTCGCCCCTCGCCGCATGTACCGCCGCGATGTCGCGGGTTTCGCGCAGCGTCTGCTGGTCGACCATCGCCACGCGCGCGGCAGTGGCGATCCACGCGTGGGCTACTGGCACGACGTGTCGACTGTCGAACTGCGCTGTGACTTTCCGTTTCCCGCTCAAGCAGACGGCGATGATCTCGGCGATGTCATGGACGTCTTGATTGATGTGGACCGTGAAGGCGCGCGCTACCTGATCTGACCCGTACGATTCGCCTATGGACAACCTCGTCGCTATTAGTCAAAGCTTCGGTCTCGCCGTCGCCTGCGGCCTCGCTGCCGTACTCCCCCTTGGTGTGCTTGCCGTTGCCGCGTTGCTCGGGTGGCTTCCCGGAAGCGTCGCAATCGCCGCAGAGAGCCCAATCTTGATCGTCGGCTGGGCCGGCGGTCTCGTTGAGGCCGCTGCCCGCGCGGTCCTCCCCATCCCGGTGCGTATTGGTCTGAGTGGTCTGGGTGGAGCTGTCGCGTGCGAGCTTTCGCTCGGCCACATCCTTCCCTTTGTCGGCCTTTTGCTGGGCTCGGCAATTGGCGCCGGCACCGCGTGGACGACAACGCGCATGGTCGATCGTGCGATTGCCAGCGGCGGCCCACGCTGGGGTGTCACGGCACTCGTTGGTGGTGCCAGCATCGTCGTTGCGGCGCTGGCGATTATCCCCGTCGTCGGACTCATCCTCGTGGGCATTGTGATCTGGGTTGGCATGCGATCGCGCAAGGATGACCAGGGGCGCTACGCCGGACTCCGCGTTCTGCGATGACCCTTCGCCGCCTCGTTATTGCGGCACTGTTCGTGCTGCTCCTGGCGGTTACTCCCGTCGCGGCAAACGCCGCGTCACCAAAACTCTCTTCCTTTCAGGCTGAGCAACTCGCGCGGGATGCCACGGGTATCACCGCCTTGATGCTGAAGTACCCACTGTCTCAGTGGTCGTGCGTCTTCACCGGCGAGACCGCCTTCTGGAACTGCTCGCTGAATGCCGCCTCGGACGGACAGTCGGTCGCGATCGTCAAAATCTACGATCCTGCCAAACGCGTCTGGAGCGTCACGATCCCCCGCAACGGTGCTCCGGCCACACGCCTGACGGAGAAGACCGCAACCGCGCTCGCCGCCAAGGACCCCAAGGCAGCTAGTTGGATCGCCCGCTACCGCGACCACGGCCTCCCGGTGCGCTCATTCGCAAACCTTGATCTCGGCACTTGGCGGGTCAAGTGGTTTAGCAACGCCGCCGAGATCGCTGAGGTCGGCGTGCTCGATACCACGGAGACGATCTCCTATGTCCGCACTGGTCCACAGGTCGCCTGGTCGATGGCGCGAGGTGGTCAGGGCTTCGGACAAAAAATCAACGAGCCGTGGGCGATTGGCACGCTCATCATCATCTTCGCCCTCGTCATGCTCGACTGGCGACGACTGCGCTCGTGGCGCACCCTTGACATCTTCGCGATCGTCTCCTTGGCCGCGTCGCTCTGGTGCTTCAACCGCGGCCTGATCTTCTGGGCAGTGCCCCTGCAATACCCGCCCCTGGTCTACCTGCTGGCACGAATGATCATGATCGGCACCGGTCGTAGCGCTCGACCTGCCTTCACAACACGCCTGCCGTTCTGGGTGATGGTGGTCTTGGTGCTCGTCTTAGCCGGCGGTCGAGTCGGCTTCAACGCCTACTCCTCGAATGTCGTCGACGTCGGGTATGCGGGTGTCGTTGGTGCCGATCGCATCCTCGACGGTCGTAGTCCCTACGGCAATTTTCCGACCAAGACTCCCACCCCCTGCGGTACCCGCTACTCGGATGGCAATTACAGCGGCTACGTCCAACCGAATGGACACTGCGAGACCGCGATCGAGCGCGGCGACACGTATGGACCCGCCATGTATGCCGCCTATCTGCCTGGCGTCGCAGCCCTTGGCTGGACCGGGCGCTGGGACGATCTGCCGAGTGCGCACTTTACGACCGGCTTCTTCGATCTCCTCGCCGGGATTGGGCTCGCCGTGTTTGGCTGGCAATTTGGTGGCCGCCGCCTAGCGGCTGCGATGGCCCTGTTTTGGTTCGCCGTGCCCTGGACGGCGTACACCTTTATGAGCGACTCCAACGACACGATCGTGGCTGCGTATCTCGCCTGGAGCGCTGCCCTGATCGCCCGTCCGGTCGGGCGTGGCGCCTTCGTCATGCTGGCAGCGCTGGCCAAGTTTGCGCCGCTGATTCTGCTGCCCCTGTGGCTACGCCTCGATCGCCAACCCCCACCGCCCCGCGGTGAATGGGTATACGGCGCGCCTGCGCTCCAACAAACCAGAGCCGCGCGCGTCTGGTCGTCCGTGCGCCCTGGCCCAGGCTCTGGACGAACGCTGCTTGGCATGGCGATCGTGACCATCGTGCTGGCCGCAATGCTGATGGCACTCGATGGAACCGGTGCGTTGCGCACGTTCTGGGATCGCACCTTCGGCTGGCAGCTCGACCGCCCCTCGCCGTTCTCGATCTGGGACTGGGGCGAGTACCCCGGCTTTCCGAACCTCGCCATCGTCCAGAAGATCCTCAAGGCTGCGCTCGTCTTCGGCGCCATCGCCCTGTTCTTCATCCCCCGTCGACTGGATGCCACGCGCGCATTAGCCCTGGCCGGCGCGCTGATGATCGGATTCCAACTCGTATTGACTCATTGGATGTACCTCTACCTGCCGTGGGTCATGGTCTTCGTCGCGATTGCGCTCCTCGCACCGCGTGCCGGCATGCCCCGTACCCGACGCGCCAACGAGCTCGACAGTGCACTCCCGCGTCGCGAACGCCAGCTCGTCGCCGGCGACTAGCTCAGGCAGAGCGCCGGAACGCCTCGGCACTGGTGGCGCGACCATCGTCATCACACGTAATCAGAATGCCTTCGAGCCGCACGTCTTCGGACGCAGGCTCAAGCCGTTGCGGCTGTTGCAAAATAAAGCGGCGCAACGAGAGTTCTTTCTTCGCGCCGATCACTGAGTCATGTGGCCCGGTCATACCCGCGTCGGTGATGTACGCGGTTCCACCCGGTAAGACTCGGGCGTCGGAGGTCTGGACGTGTGTATGCGTTCCGAGCACGGCCGTCGCCCGTCCGGCGAGGTGCCACCCCATCGCGATCTTCTCGCTGGTCGCCTCCGCATGAACATCAATCAGCACAATCGGCGTCGATCGATGGGCCTCATCGAGCAACGCGTCAATGACAGAAAACATCGACTGCGCGGGCTCCATCGTGAACGACCCCAGCAGATTGATGACGGCAACGTGCTGCCCATTGCGCGTCGGCACGATCTGCAGACCCCTGCCCGGCAACTTGTCGAGCAGGTTTGCGGGGCGCACAACACGATCGGCCTCAATCAGATACGGACCGATCTCTTTTCGTCGCCATAGGTGGTTGCCGAGTGTCAGGCAGTCCGCACCGGCCGCCAGCAGACGCTCGGCAAGCTTTGGCGTAAGACCCGCGCCATCGGCCGCATTCTCGGCGTTGACCACCACGCAGTCGAGCTCGAGCTCTGCGCGCAAGAGCCGCAGCTTCGACTCGATCGCGGACACGCCGGGAGCGCCGTACACATCGGCCAGAAAGAGGATCTTCACGAGGCAGCCACTGCCGTCGCCGGACGGACCTCGATGTGCAGACGGTTCCCTCCGTCTTGCGTGTACTTGCTGAGCAGCGGGTCGAGCACACCCGTGATATCGACGACCCGTCCGAGCTTGGTCCAGGCCTCGGGTCGCGTCGAGACTGGCGTGCCGACCGAGAGTTTCGGGTCGGACTGGATCCCCGTAGCAATCACGACTACGCCCGGATTCGCGATCGGTTCGATCGCGATCTGATCGCCATACGCTGTGCCCTCAACGATCAGCGGCGTAATCGAAAGCACCTTGCCATCGACCGGAGAGTACGTATCTGTGCCAACGGGAGCACCAATATCGACCGAGTTCGGATCCCCATCGACCTGATAATCGGGTCCGCCTGCCGTATCCCCGGCGAACGAGGAGATGATCCGCGCCACGATGCCCTCGTCGAGTGGTTGGCCAACCGGCTCGAGGGGCAAGGCGTCCGCGCCTGCGACGGGGTGAAAGAGGATCGCGGTGATACGCGACTGCTGGACAGGCACGAGCAACACCACCTGGTCTTGTCGAGCGAGTGTCTGCGGGCGAGGCGCGCCAGACGGCAGGATGCGGGTAGCGGGCGCGAGTGAGGGGATGAAGTTGACTCCACCAAAGTGGACCAGCTGAAGTCCGCCAACCACCACGATGCCAAGCACCAGTGCGCAGGCCACCCAGAGGCGCGCACGACTCGATTTCCGCACCGGCATGGTGGGTGGCGGTAGAAGGATGTCGATGCCCGACCCCGTCAACTCCACGGTCGCAACATCGGCCTGCTCATCGTGCACGACCATGGGGCGAGTGTACCCGCGCTGCGCGCTGGCCTACGGCACCGCAGCCGCAGTTGTGCTCGGCTGAGTGGCTTCAGGCGCAGTCGTGGTCGGAGGAACAGCGGTTGTCGCCGTACTGGCCGGTGCAGCCGGCACGGTGACTGTTTTCTGCGGCGGTGGCATCGAGAGCGTCAGGTCGGGCGCGGATACCGTCGAGACAATGCGGTTCTCGAACTGGGAGGAGAAATTGCTCCAGGCCACGGGTGTTTTGGGTGCAGCAAAGTTGGCCGGAGGGGTGCCCTCAAGTGCGGAATCCATGTAGTTGTGCCAGATGTCAGCCGGCAGTGTTGGGCCGGAGACCGCTCCAACACCCTCGATGTTGTAGAGCGATTTCGTCTCGTCGGGGTAGCCAATCCAGACGCACGTTGCGAGCGTTGGTGTGAAGCCGCAGAACCAGGCGTCGGTGTGATTATCCGTCGTACCTGTCTTGCCCGCCTCGGGACGATCATCCGACATCAAGGCGCCGGTGCCCGTGCCCGAGTGCATATTCTCGCCAAGAATCCGCGTCACCTCTGCAGCCACACCGTCCTGGATCACCCGCACGCCACGGTTACGCGTACCCAGCAATTGCTTGCCCTCCGCATCCCGTACCGACTTGATCGCCGTTGGTGGGTGATAGACACCACCGTTGGCAATGGTCGCGTAGACCGTCGCCATTTCCAACGGCGAGACACCGTCAGCACCGAGCGTCAGCGAGGGCACTGGCTCAAGCGGCGACGTTCGCACGCCAAGCCGATGCGCCATGTCGACAATGTTGGCCGGTCCGACGTCGATTGCCAGTTGAGCGTAGACCGTGTTGTCAGAGGCGAGCGTGGCATTTTCGAGCGAGACGGCTCCCGCGTATTCGCCTCCGGCGGTGGCAACGTCCCACGTGGGCGAGTTGGCGTCCGGACGCCACGAGAACGGCGCAGACATGTAGGTTGTGGCGCTCGGGTCGATGCCCTGCTCAATCGCTGTCGCGAGCGTGATGGTCTTGAATGTGGACCCTGGCTGACGGCGACTTTGCGACGTCAGGTCAAACTGGTCTGTGCGGAAGTAACGCGTCGACGCCATCGCAACGATCTCGCCGGTCTTGGGGCGAATCGAGACAATCGCCGCATCCGGATCACCGGGAGTCGGCAGGACCTTCTTCATGGCGGCCCGTGCCTTGGCCTGCAGAACCGGATCAAGCGTCGTGTGAATTTGCAGCCCACCAGCACGGACGGCCGCCTCGCCAAAATCGGGCTCCTTGGACAGCTCGTTGGCGACGTAGCGGACGAAAAAGCTCTCCTTGACGGCGCCGTAGACGTGCCCACGCTTGAGATGGAGGGGAGTCGCAGCCGCCTTCCGCCTCTGTGCGGCCGTGATGACACCCGTCTCTTGCATGGCCTGCAGGACCTGCGCTCGCCGTGCGATCGCGGCCTTGGGGTTGTGGTACGGGTCGTATTGACTCGGCAACTGCGGAAGGCCTGAGAGCAATGCGGCCTCTGGCAGTGTCAGCTCCTTCGCCGTCTTGGCGAAGTACGTCTGTGCTGCCGCCTCGACCCCATACGCGTTATTGCCGTAGAAGACGGTGTTCAGGTACGCCGTCAGGATCTCGTCTTTGGAGAAACGATCCTCCAGCTGAATCGCCAGCAGCGCCTCACGGATTTTACGATCAAAGGTGTGTTGCTTGACGATGTAGATCTGTGAGATCAGCTGCTGCGTCAACGTCGAGCCACCCTGGACGATATGTCCGGCAGCGATATTGCTCGCCATGGCGCGCACGATGCCCTGTGGGTCGATTCCACCGTGCTGATAGAACCGGCGGTCCTCGATCGCGACGGTTCCCTTCTTGACCCAGGGGGAGATCTCTCCCGACTTGACTGGTTGGCGGTTCTCATCGTTGGCAAGGACGCCAAGGCTGTTCCCGTTGTCGGCGTAGACCGTGCTGTTCGCGCCGATCTCGCGGGCCTTAATCGCGTCGAGCGTCGGCAGGTCCCCGAGGTAACGGGCCGCACCAAAGAGCAGCAGTCCAGCCGTCACAGAAGCAGTTACGGCGAGGACGATAAAGGCGGTGGCAAAGGCGCTCCTGCGTCCGGTGCGCTTGCGCTGTCCCTTGTTCCGTTTGCGCCGCGAGACGCCCTTGCCGACGTTTTCAGGCATGCGGAGCACCTGCTGGGTTACTCAGAAAAAACAAAGACTTCACGACTCGCACGCTATCACCGGGTTTTTCGAGGGTTTTGTCTGCTGCGCGCGGGCTTACTTGCTGCGGAGAACACACAGAACGAACCTTGCCGTCTGCCTTTTCGGCGACGCTCAATCCTGTCCTGCCCCGCCCCAGCGGTACCATGCGGGGCGTGCGTCGCCTTGGGCTCCTTGTTAGTACTGCGCTCGTTGCTGCGCTGCTGGCTGGCTGCGGCGTCAAATCTGAGCCGACCAATGCGGGCGCTGCCTTTCCGAGCCACGCGGTCGACGCTGCTGGACAGACAGTTGCGCTCGACGCATCCCCGACGCGCATCGTGTCGTTTGATGTTGGCGCTACAGCCATCCTGCAGGACCTCGGCCTCGGTGCCATCACAACGACCGCAACGGCTTCAACGCTCTCCGCAGCGGTTGCCGATCCGACGACGACGCTGGTGATCGTCCCAGCCACGATCGATCAGGCACTGCTGCAGACCATCACGCACGCAACAGAGGCACCCGTGTATCAGTACGGAGCCAATCCACTTTCGACAGCACCGTCGGCTATTACCCAGTTGGGACTCGTGGTTGGCAAGGGTCCTGAGGCTGCGACGATTGCGAGCGTCGTTGCCTCTGGGCTGTCAGCACTCGCTGCACAACTCAAGACGGAACCTGCGGTGCGGGTTCTGGTCGAGGGCCGTGGTTTTACCGCCTACGGTCCCGCCACACCAGCCGGCCTCGCTGTGTCGGCAGCTGGCGGAACCAACGTCGTATCCGCCGACCAGCCACTCAACGTGGCAGATATCCTCGGGCTCAATGTTGCCGCCTGGGTGTCGTTGCAACCGGGTGGCAGTACCTTGGCCTCGCTGCAGGGCTATCCCGAACTTGCTGCTGTGCCGGCGATTACGGATGGTCGCCTCGTACAGGTTCCGGACGACGGCTACCCCATCGATGCTGCGTTGCCTGCTGCCCTCCAAGCACTCGCCGATGATCTCCACGCCGCGCCGGTCACGACCGGATGAGTGCGCCAGAGCCTCGCAGAGGATTCAGTCTCTGGCTCCTGCTCGCTCTGCCGCTCGTCGTGCAATTTGGATTCGTTGCGCTCGCGGCGAGCCTTGCCTCCCAGTTCCTTGAGATGCCGAAGGACAGCACGTCCTTCTACAACCTTCCCCAAGCCACGATCCTCTTTACGGCGTACATCGTCTTCGCCGGCACGATCTGGTTTGTTGCGCGCCGGGTTGGACCGCCCCGTGAGGTGCTCGCGGTCCGTCGCACTCCGTTGGGCCGTGCCGTCGGACTCAGCGTCATTGCCCTCGTTGTCGGTGTTGGTGCATCGGCACTCCTCGATCCGATTTTTCATGGCTCGGCCAGCCAGAAGATCGAGCTCGGTCCGTTTCCCGGTACGCCCGCGAGTGTGATCGCAATCGTGCTCAGCGCCGTCACGATCATCGGTGGTGCAGCGCTGACCGAAGAACTCTACTTTCGCGGTCTTTTATACGGCCAGTTAGACCGCCGCTGGGGTGCCGCCTCCGCCGTCGTTGGGTCGGCTGGGCTCTTCGGTTTAGCCCATTTTGAGCCAAATGCGTTCCCCTCTCTGTTTGCCCTTGGCCTTGTCTTGGGGTTCCTGCGCCTGAAGACCAGCTCGTTCTGGCCCGGCGTTGGCGTCCACGCCGCGAACAACGTATTGGCGTTCACTGCGCTACTGCTGGCGTTGAAGTAGCGGGTTTTCTCGTATGCTCCGCGCGTCTACGCAGTAGGAGTGCACGTGAGCGACCAGTCCAGCGATCCGATCGTCGAGCAGTTCCGCAACCAGATCACCGATACCGATCTCGCGATCCTCGAAGCGATCAACAAGCGCATTACGACCGTCCGCAAATTGCACGCGTATAAGGCCGAGCAGGGCTACGACGCCGTCGATCCCGCCCGTGAGGATTGGCTGACGCAGTACCTCCAGCGCTGCAACAAGGGTCCGTTGTCGAACGACGAGGTCGCCATTCTCTGGCGCTCGATTATCGATTCGACACTGCGCGAAGTTGCGCGCCTGCGCGACGCCTGAATCGACGCTGCTTAGTCGTCGGCGCCGAATTCGTCCGGGCGGACGTCTTCGAGAAACTGTTTGAAGTCCTCGACGAGCTGCTCCGGGTCTGCGCCCGTGGCTGCCTCGCTGTTCTCGTCTTCCATCTGGATCGCGCTCTGTTCGATCACGTCGTCGGCGGCAAAGATCGGTGCCTTAGCGCGTAGTGCCAGCGCAATCGCATCGCTTGGTCGTGCATCCAGTTCGACCTCGCTGCCGTCACGTTGCAGCGTGATCTTGGCGAAGAAGGTGCTGTCCTTCATCTCGACCACGCTGATCTTGACGACCTCCGCATCCATCTCGTCGAGCGCGGTCGCGAATAGATCGTGCGTCATCGGGCGCGGGGTCTCGGAGTCTTGCAGGCGGGCCAAGATCGCAGCCGCTTCCGGGTGTCCAATCCAGATCGGCAAAAAGCGATTCGTCAGCACCGTCTTGAGCAACACAATCGGCTGTTTGCCAACCATGTCGAACGACACCCCGTAGACCACCATTTCCTGCATGGCCTCAGTGTACGTGGAAGGGGGTCTGTCGTTAGCCGCGCTTGAGAATCAGCACGGCGTTTTGACCACCGAAACCAAAAGCATTGATCATCACGCCAGGCTGGTCCAGCGTCGCCGGTGCACCCTGGACGAGATTGATATCGCAGGCCGGATCGGGATTGTCGAGGTTCATCACCGGCGGCACGACGCCATGGTGAGCAATCAACGCACCGATCGCAGCGCTAAAGGCTCCGGCAGCGCCGAGTCCATGCCCGAGCACAGCCTTGGGTGCGGTGACGGGCGGACAGTCAGAACCCGTCCCCAAAATCCGGCCAACCGCGCCGGCCTCACTGGCGTCGTTCAGTTGCGTGCCCGTACCGTGGGCGACGACCGCGCCGATCTCATTCGGAGCGAGCCCGGACTTGCTCAGTGCGGCGCGAATTGCCAGTTCCGCACCCGCGCCGTTCGGGTCGGGCGCGGTGACATGGAAGGCGTCGCACGAGAGCCCAGCCCCGGCCAGCGTCGCGTAGATGCGGGCGCCTCGGGCCTCGGCGTGCTCGAGTGTTTCGAGCACGAGCATCGCGGCGCCCTCAGCGGGGATGAAGCCGGTCCGGTTCGAATCGAATGGTCGTGAGAGCGTGCTGGGATCGCCCTCAGCAGTCGACAGTGCGCCGGCGTTGGCGAGGCTGCTCATCAGATACGGCGTCAGGGCCGCATCGCTGGCGCCCGCGAGCATGATGTCCGCGTCGCCCCGCTGCAGCGTGTGGAAGCCTTCCGCGACGGCAATCGTGCCGGCCGCACAGGCTCCCACGCCTGCGGTGACAGGACCGGTCACACCAAACTGGATGGCGGCGTTGGCCGCTGCCATGTTGCCCGAGACAAGCGGTACGTACAACGGCCCGGTGCGCTCCGGCTTCTCGAGGTGCTTGATGACCTCGTCGTCGCCCTCGGGGATGCCGCCGGCGCCCGTGTGGATCGTGATGCCCGTGCGCGGACCCGAGATGTCGTCAAGCCCTGCGTCGGCAACGGCGAGTCGCGCAGCAACAATCGCGAACTGCGCAAAGCGTCCCATCCGGCGAGCCGCGCGCTTGTCCATGTACGGCGTCAAGTCGAAGTCTTCGATCGGGGCCGCGTGGCGGGCGGGTAGCGCGTCGTACTCTGCCCCCTCGAGGCGGCGAATGCCCGAGCGGTGTTCCATCAACGACGACCACAGCGCCTCGTGCCCATTCCCGGTTGGACCCACGATCCCGATCCCGGTAATGACAACAGTGCGCGAGTCAGTCATGCGGAGAGTCTGGCGGATGCACCGGCGTTGCCGCCGCACGTCTGGTGTCGTGGACCCGATGGGCGATCCTGGATTCGAACCAGGGACCTCCTCCTTATCAGAGAGGCGCTCTAACCGACTGAGCTAATCGCCCGACGGCGCGAGTCTATCGAAGGCCGGGCCTCCCCTGCGATGGTCACCTGTCGGGAGTCCTCTCTGCGCGCGCAGCGCAACGCGAAGGAACGTACTCAGCCCCGCTCGCTTTGTGCTTATTGTGACAATTTATGCAGCGCACCGGCCGCTTAGCGGGGTGCCACTCGAGTGCTAGATCCTGAACATGCCCGTCGCCGTCGCGCTGGTCGTGAAGCCGTTCTACACCAGGGTGGCCCTCGTGCTGAAGGGCGTGGCGCGGTTCGGCAATCGGCGGCCCGCTGTTGTGAGTGCCTGGCTCACCCATCGGTCCGTAACGGTTGTACAGCGACGATTGCGGGGACTATCCTGTGCTGATGCTTTGCGCTCGTCGGCTCCTCACCGTCGTCCTCGCCCTGATCGCGCTGCTCGCGTGCGCGGGCGCGGTGCAGGCTGCCAACTACTCGGTCGCCAATGCCGACTCGGCACAGGGCTCCGACGCCACATGCACACCGTGCCGAACGATCATGGGCGCGCTGCGGTTCGCCGCTCGACATGCCGGCGATGATCGGGTACTGCTCGGGACCGGCACGTACCGCGGCAACCTCGTCATCCGCGACGCCGATCGCGTCTGGATCGCCGGTGCCGGTGCGCGCACCGTGATCGCCGGCAACGTCGACATCGGTACGCCGAACCGCGACGACCTGTACATTCCCGACTCGTATCGCGAACAGGGGCGCTCCGTCACATTCACCGGCCTTGTGCTCTCGAGCCCCGGCGAGGCGATCAGCGCGGAGCGGGTGGACGTGGTGATCACCGATGCCTCCGTCGTCGGCACCGTCAACGTCCTGAGCGCCGCGCTGGACGCCTATCGGTCCACGATCACGGCCAACGGGTGCTCGCCCGGCATCGTCCTCGACGTCGGAAACATCGGCGATGCCGCGCACCCTCTCGAAGTCGGCCAGGACGTCACCTCCAATGTGGTGCAGACGTCTGTCCGGGGCGCCCCGGTGATTACCTACGGCGGCTCGCGCAACGTGTTCGACCTGCTGCTCGTGAATCAATCGCTCCTCATTGGCGACGTGGCAGGGTGCCCGCGGGCGATCGGCCATGCCC
>CANKHS010000010.1 GCA_947481755.1 Actinomycetota bacterium
AGCGACGGCGAACCTGTTTTTCGAGCGCAGCGACATCGAGGGCGCCACGCGCTGCTGCTGTTTTCGTTGCCGCGGGTGTGAGCTCGGCTGTCACGCGACCAATCACGTCAGGACCAAAACCACGGCGCGCAAGGAAGGCGTATGCGCGTTGCCGCGTCTTCGTCGTACTTGGACGCGACTCGAGCAGTCGCCGCGCGACCGCCTCGGCATCGAAGGTGGCGTACGCCTCGTCGAGCGCTCCCTCCACCACCTCGGGAGCAAAGCCCTGCTTCCGCAGTCGCTGGCGTGCCGAGTAGGGCGCCTGTCCCTCCTCCATCAACCGTCGTGCGCGACCACGAGCCAGGGCATCGTCGTTGAGGATGCCGAGCGCATCGCAACGCTCGAGCGTCTGCGTGATCACCGACGGCGCATAGCCCTTGCGGGTCAGGCGCTCGCCCATCTTTGCGCGCGAGGCCATCCGAAAGTCGAGCGAGCGCACGGCGTACGCAAAGGCCTGTTCGGTCTGAGCCCGGTCTTCGAGCGAGGAGCGCCGGGCGTCCGTCAGGTTTTCTCCGACCCGCAGGTGCTCGTCCGCGACGAGTCCGACGGGCAGCGTCGCCCAAAAACTGCCGTCGAGATGCACGCGGACGACGGGCTTAGTTGCCGATGGTGCCAGTCGCGTGATCTCGGCCATGCCTCGAATATATCGCCCACCACGCCAGTCGGAACCTCCGCCCGTCGTGCCGCGTACGCTTTCGCGCATGCGGGCAGCGGTGATCGACATGGGGACGAACTCGACGCGGCTGCTGATTGCAGACGTTGCGGGTGGCGAAATCGTCGAGCTTGAGCGCCTGATGACAATCACCCGCCTCGGCGCGCACGTCGATCGCGACCAGCGTCTCGCCGAGGCGTCGATGGGACGGACGCGCAAGGTAGTCACCGACTACGTCGAGCGGGCGCGCAGCATGAATGCGGACGTCATCTTCGCGAGCGCGACGAGTGCCGTGCGCGACAGCAATAATGGCGAGGCCTTCATGGCCTCTCTCGCGCGCGATCTGGGAATCGCGGCCCGCGTGTTGTCAGGCGATGAGGAGGCCCGGGCCACCTTCCGCGGCGTCACCTCGGCCCAACTCACGACCGAGCCGACTGCCGTAATCGATGTCGGCGGCGGCTCAACCGAGATCGTGGTCGGCCAGGGCACCCACGTGCTCGGCGCCGTCTCGCTGCAGGCAGGCTGCGTACGCGCCACAGAGCGTTGGCTCAGCGAGGATCGAGTCGGCCCCGAGCAGATGACGATCGCCCGCCAAGAGATCGACCTCCTCCTCGACCGCCACCTCCCACCCGACCTGGCCAAGACGGTAGTCGGCGAGCCGATTGCGGTGGCGGGCACCGCCACCACGCTCGCCGCACTCGACCTCAAGTTGCCGGGCTACGACGCCGAGCGGATCCACGGCCATCGTGTTGATCGCGACGTCGTCGCAACGTGGATCGCCAAGCTCGCCCCACTGACGGCCGCCGAGCGCCACTCGCTCTACCCAGCGATCGAGTCGGGTCGGGCTGCGCTGATCGTCGGTGGAGCAATTGTTCTGCTGGCCGCACTCGATGCGCTCTACGCCGATGGCTACGTGGCCTCCGAGCGGGACATCCTGCACGGTCTCGTGCTGGGCCTCGCGACCTAGCGCTCGCTCGCAGTGTCAAGCGTGCGGCGTACCTTGAGTAGGTGCTCGTTGACGCGCATCAACTCCATCGCCTCTGCCAACAGGGCAGGTTCACAGAGCAACGCAGACTCCACCTCGGCATGCCAATCCGACGGCAACGAGCCCGCACAGTAGGCAGGCAGTTGGTCGCGGAGCAATTCGTGCACGGGTTGGTGGGCAAGCGTGGAGATAGGTGACATATCGCACCAACCGCCGTCGTAGCCGACCTACTGCTCTATCCTCGTGAGGCCCCGATGGCGGAATTGGTCAGACGCTGTCGACTTAAAATCGACTGCCGAAAGGCATGCGGGTTCGAGTCCCGCTCGGGGTACTTCAGACGGCCTCGCGGGCGAGGAACGTCCGTACCTCGTCGACTGAGCCAATTACGGGGACGTTCGGCAGGCTGCCCCGGAGGAAGCTCCCGTAGCCCTTGGTGACGAGCCGAGCGTCGAGGACGGCCACCACGCCACGATCCGATTCCGAGCGCAGCAGGCGCCCGAAGCCCTGTTTAAGCAGAAGTGCGGCGTGAGGCAGTTGGACATCGCGGAAGCCATTGCCGCCATCGCGTTCGGCGCGTTCGGACTTGGCCGCGATCAATGGGTCATCGGGGACAGCAAAGGGCAGGCTCTCGAGAATCACCAGTTCGAGCGAGCGGCCGGGGATATCAACGCCCTGCCAGAACGTCATCGAGGCGAACAGGACAGACGTCTCGTCCTCGCGAAACCGGTCCAACAGTACATCGCGCGAGGCCTCGCCCTGGCAGAGCACCGGCATCGTCAGCCGGTCACGCAGGAGGTCATGGGCACGCTGGAGACGACTGATCGACGGAAACAACACGAGTGCCCGTCCGCCCGCCGCCTCGATCAGTTCGCCAATCCGATCCGCGACGATTGCGGCGTCTGCCTTGCCACCACCGACGATGTCGTCAGGTACGTAGAGGCGCGCGTTGGACTCGATGTCGAACGGCGAATCCTCCACGTGTGTGGTCGCGGCATCCGCGCCAAGCCGGCGACAGATACCCGTCATGCCATCGCCATCGGCCAACGTCGCACTGACCAGCACCGCAGCGTGCAGTTTGTCCCACAGGTGCTCGCGAAGCAGCGGCCCCACGGCCGTCGGGGCCGCACGCAACTCCACTCCCCCACGCGTGTCGCGCTCCGACCAGACGACCGTCTCCTCGTGGTCGGGCGAGAGAATCGCCTCCAGCGCTAGCGCCTGGCGTTCGGCCTGCCGTGCCAAGGCCTCTGTCTCGTCCGAGAAGTCGCGAATGCGCTCGGCAATCCGTCCGAGTGCATCGCGCATGGCATCGGCAGCATCGAGTGGTAATAGCCGCAGACGTGTCTCGTCGAGGCGCACGCGGCGCCCCTCGGGCAGGGCGTTGAAGAGGCGATCACCGTGCATCTGTAGCAGCGCCAGTTCGGCTGTCGGCGGCAACTTGATCGCCGCCGTGCAGGCCGTGTCGATATCACGCGCAAAACGCGACAGCGCGGGTGCCGAGACACGGGCGCCAAGCGACTCGGCCGCAATCTGCTCGAAGGTATGGGCCTCATCGATGATCAAGACGTCGTGCTCGGGCAGGATTACCGGCTCGCCGCCACGGGCCGAACGCAGCGCGAGGTCGGCGAGGTAGAGCGAGTGGTTGACGAGCACGATCTCGCACCCCGTTGCGCGTTCGCGGGCGAGCTCGGCGTAGCAGCCGTCGCGCTCGGCACAGCGTGCGCCACGACAACGGTCGGGACCAACAGAGAGTTCGCGCCAGACAACCTCGCTCGGCACAAACGGCAGCTCGTCGCGATCGCCCTCACGTGTGCGCACGAGCCAATCCTCAAGACGACCAAGCTGACCGCTGTACTCCTCGGGTACGCGCTGATGCGCGAAGGCGCGCTGGACGCGACAGACGTAATTGCTGCGGCCCTTCACGACCGCCGCCGAGATCTGCATTCCCGTCGCCGTGCGGGCGAGCGGCAGATCCTCGGTCAACAGCTGGCCCTGCAGGGCCTTCGTAGCCGTCGAAATGACGACGCGCTGCCCACTCATGGCGGCGGGTACGAGGTACGCAAGGCTTTTGCCAATGCCGGTTGCCGCCTCGGCCACCAACACACCACCCCGCTCGATCGTGCCGCCAACCTGCTCGGCAAGGCGTAACTGCCCGTCGCGCGAACGAAACCCGGGGAGCACGGCCTTAAGCGGCGAAGACCGACCGAGTTCTTTCTGATAGCGAGGCATGCCGGACAACTCAACCTACCAGCGCAGTCGGCGACCCGGCCGGACGCCTCCGGTGGAGCGGCCGGCCACCCAGCCGCTACCGTCCGTGCCATGCCGCCGTTAGAGATCGCTCTCGCCGTGATTCGTGGTACCGGTAGCGTCGTCTGGATCGAGCGCGGGACGCAGCCCTCGCTCGGTTTCTGGGCCCTACCCGGTGGCCGCATCGAGCCGGGCGAAGATCCCCTCGAGGCCGCGCGACGAGAAGTGCTCGAGGAGACCGAGCTCGTGGTCACGGACGGCAGACGCCTGGCGGTGCTGACGGAGCGTTTTGAGACGGCCGACGGCACCCACCTGTACGACGTGATCGTCCACGTTGCCCTCTTTGACGACCCCGGTGGCGAGCCGGTTGCCGCCGATGGGGTGACGGCAACCAGGCGCAGCCTCGAGCCTCCTACCCCCGCGCTGGCGCCGGATCAACGACTCGCCACGCTTGCCGTAGGCGATGATCCCCACCTACTGCTCGCTCGGATCCAGGTCGTCGGCGACGACCTCGTCATTCTCAGCTGGGACGAGCAGCCCTCGGGAATCCGATAACCTATCGCCGCAGTAGCCACCGGAGAGGACCCCATGCATCACCTAATCACCCGCCGCACGCTCGCACTCCTCACGGTGTTGCTCGTTGGCATCGTCGGTGGCGCGAGTGCGACCGCCGCGATCATGCGCTCCGGCACTCCCGTCCGCGAAGTGCTCGCACAGAGCACAAACCCGCAGGGTGGCGATGGTCGCACGCTCTATCTCCAGCGCGTGACGATCCCAGGCAACACGCCACTTGCGGCCCACACCCACGCGGGCACGCAGATCGCAGCGATCACGACGGGCGTCCTGCGCTACACCGTGATCAAGGGCAAGCCCGTCAAGGTCCTCAAGCCCAATGCGCTTGGCACCAAGCCCGAGTTTATTCGCACGATCAAGGCGGGCCAGACCTACGACGTCAAGGCCGGCTACTCGGTGATTGAGCCTGCCGGCACCGCGCATAAGGTGCAGGTGATGGGCGCGACCGAGGTCGTTATCTACGTCGCCTCGCTCTTTACGAATGGCGAACCTGTCTCGATCCCCTACGTCACCGCGTCGTAGGCGCTGCGTCCACGGAGTACCTCCGTCCTCGCCCCGTTTGGGTCGAGCGAGTCGGCGCAGCACCCACGCCGCCGGATGCGGAACAATAGGAATGACGCCGCGCTCAGCGGCGTTTGATCTGGTACGACCACACGTTCAAGTAGAGGACTCGGCATGGCAGACGACGGAATTCATGAGATTGCAATCATCGGTGGCGGACCGGCCGGCTACACGGCTGCGCTGTATGCCGCGCGTGGTGACCTCTCGCCCGTCGTGATCGAGGGCTACGCCGCTGGCGGCCAGCTGATGATCACCTCCGAGGTCGACAACTTCCCTGGCTTTCAAGAGGGCATCATGGGCCCCGAGTTGATGCAGCACATGCGCGCCCAGGCCGAGCGCTTCGGTGCCGTGATGCGCACCGAGGACGTCACCGAAGTGCGTTTCTCGGATGATCCGATGTCGACGCCCCACGAGTTGCAGATTGGCTCCGATGTCGTGCGCGCACGCACCGTCGTCGTCGCGACCGGCGCAACCGCACGCCAGATCGGGCTCGACTCCGAGGTGCGTCTCCAAGGCCGCGGCGTCTCGTACTGCGCCGTCTGCGATGGAGCGTTTTTCCGCGAGCAACACGTCGTGATCGTCGGCGGTGGCGACTCGGCGATGGAAGAGGCGACCTTCCTAACGAAGTTCGCCTCGAAGGTGACGATCGTGCACCGCCGCGAGGAGCTGCGCGCCTCGAAGGTCATGCAGGAGCGCGCTCGTGCCAACGAGAAGATCGACTGGGAGCTCGGCTACGTCGTGGAAGAGGTGCTTGGCGAAAATGCCGTCAGCGGCCTCTTGCTCCGCGAGACCGACGGCACTGCCACCAAAGAGATTTCCTGCACCGGGCTGTTCGTTGCGATTGGTCACGATCCGACCACCGCACTCTTCCAGGGCATGCTCGACATGGACAGCAATGGCTATCTCGTCCAGCAGCCCGGCTCGACGGCCACGCGCGTGCCCGGGGTCTTCGCCGCTGGCGACGTCGCCGACCACGTCTACCGGCAGGCAGTCACAGCGGCCGGTAATGGCTGCATGGCTGCACTCGACGCCGAGCGCTGGCTCGCCGAACAGGCCTAGCCCGACCCGCGCGCCGTGCCGTATTTCATCTGCCCCAATTGCCAAAACCGCTCCTTCGACGAGGACGGACGCGAAGGCCTGTCGCATCAGGCGCGCGGCTGCCACGAGTGTGGCTTCGGCTTTGTGTTCCAACTGCTTGAGGACTACTTCCCCCGCCCCGGTGCTGGCTTTGCCGTCTGCGACAGCGATGCGCGCGTGATCGCCACCGGTAAGGGACTCTTTGAGGTGACCGGCCGGTTGGAACCGACCTTGATCGGCGAAGACGTACGCACGGCACTGGCGCTGACGTTCGCCGACGGCGACGACCCCGTAGGCAGAGCCCTCGAGTGGGGCGTGCGACAGCTCGATAAGCACGCGACGCTGCACCATGGTGCCGGCATCGACAAGCCGGTGATCTGCGACCTGTTCCCGGCCTATGACGCCGACGGCGGACTACTCGTCGCAGTCACGCCTGTCTGAAGCTGACGCGCCTCCACTCGCTGCCGCTCGACGATCGCCTGCAGGCGGTGGATCGCTGCGAGATCGTCGACGCGCTCGCCCACGCTGCGCATGATCGTGCTGGCGGTCGTTGGCGTCAGTAGGAGACCGAGCGCCTCGAGACGCTCGGCATCGCGCACCGAAAGCGACTGGCGGGCAGCCGACTCGAGTTCCCACCAGGCCTCGCGCAGACGGGCGTCCGCCAACTCGTCAGCGGCGCGTTCGACGTGGCGGGCAAGGCGTTCGGCGTAGAGCTCGATGTCGAGGCGGTCCATGCCCCGATCCTGTCACGACCTCAGCCTACGCGGGCGCGCGAGGGGCGCGCGGTTTGCCGCCGCTCCTGCAGCCCTGTGGGACAGAGATCGAACAAGACGCACCGATCACAGTACGCCTTGCGCGAGGTACAGACCGCCCGGCCATGGGCGATCAACAGGTGCGTCCAGTCGGTCCATTCCTTGCGCGGCACAATCTGCATCAACTCGCGCTCGGCCTTGACGGGCTCGACGGTATCGGTCAGCCCCAGTCGGAGCGATAGGCGCGAGGCGTGGGTGTCGACCGCGATACCCTCGGCCAGGCCGTAGGCATTTCCGAGTACGACGTTGGCGGTCTTGCGGCCCGCACCCGGTACCTGCTTGAGTTCGCGCATCGTGCGCGGCACCTCACCCCCGTGCTCATGGAGGATGCAGCGTGCAGCACCAATCAACGACTTGGCCTTGTTGCGAAAGAAGCCCGTCGAGTGGATCGCGTCTTCGACGTCGCTCTGGTCGGCTCCCGCAAAGGCCTCCGGCGTCGGAAAACGCTCGAACAGGGGTGGCGTGACGAGATTGACGCGATCGTCCGTGCACTGCGCGGAGAGAATCGTCGCGACGAGCAATTCCCACGGCGTGCGGAACGTCAGCGAGCACTTGGCGTCGGGATACTCCGCTCGTAGGCGCCGCACGATTGCTCGCGCCCGAGCGGAGGGTTCGCTGGTGCGGGTGACTCTAGGCATGCTGCCCCGGCAAATCGGTGCCGGCACAGAGCAAGCCCAACGCCGGGCAGCTCTCGCACAGCAATTTCGACGGCGTCGGACGCCAAGGGCCTGTCAGAGCCGCCAGCACACGAGCCTCGAGCCCCGCGCGTAACTGCTCTCGCTGGGTCGCCTCAAAGATGCGCGTGGCCAATTGAGAGGCCGCCTCGTCGTCGCCAATCCACTGGTAGGCAACCTCGACCGTGGCGTAGCCCGCTTCGAGCCCGGCCAGCGCATACAACTCTTCTTGGATCGTGTACCCATGATCGCGACGGTCGGCCGGAGTCTCGCCCTTGAGCCTACCCACCTTGATGTCGCCGATGACCAGACAATCACCGTCGCGCGCAGTCAGGTCGAAGGCACCTGTGACGGTGGCGTCGCCAAGTTGAAGCAAGAACGGCTGCTCATGGCGGACGTCCGCGAGCGCAGCAAAGCGGGCCTGCAGGGGCGAGCGGTGCCAGCGCTCAACGGCTGCCCGCGCCTCGGCCTGCTCCGTGGCCGTGGCCGTAGGTTCGACTTCGAGCAGGAGCGCGCCCGCATCGCTCTCTGCCCCCAACTCGATCGCCTCGTGGACCGCCTTTCCAATCGGCGCAGTACCACCCGCCTGCACGGTTGGCAGACCCAGCATGCGTTGAGCGTGGAAGCGATAGCCACAGCGTTCGAACAGATCGAGTGTCGAGTACGAGAGGGACGGCACGACCCACGCATCTGCCTGACCAAGCGCACGCAGCGACGGTAACTCACTCCCCGTCTCGCCATTCATCGTGCCCACGGCATCGACGTCGAAGGCCAACTGTGGCCCACCGTCGTCGAGCACGTACTCGACCGTGTCGTCGCGAATTACCGGCGGAAGATCAGGGGCGACCGAAACGTCGCTCACCAGAATGCCCACTTGGGCCTCATCGAGCTCGAGCACCCGCTCACCAAGAGCCGCGTCATCATCAATCAATCCCAGCAGCCACTCCAGCGTCGTGCCAGTCGACAACTTTGGTCCACGTGCACCAGAGATGATCAAATGGTCTCGCGCTCGCGTGCAGGCTACGTAGGCGATCCGATGCGACTCCCGCTCACCTGCTGCGCGGTCTTCCTCAAACGCCGCTGCCAAACCACGTGTGACACACCGTTTGTTCGTCGAGGCCGGCACCCTCGCAGTCGCAGTCCCCCCAGGCGATACCAGCGCCAAGCGACTCTCTGGCGGTGCACTCGACGAGGTGTCGGCAAAGACCACGACAGGAAATTCCAGTCCCTTCGCCTGGTGCACGCTGAGCAGCCGAATTGCCTCGTCGTCCTCGGAGGCAATCACACCCTCTGTCTTTAGTTCGCCATCGAGGCGCTTCGACTCAACCGCCCGCACGAAGCCGGGGATATCACTGCCACGCGCATCGTCGTAGGCACGGGCGACGCGTCGCAACTTCTCGAGATTGGCCATGCGTTCAGCGCCGTCTTTCATCGCCAGCATCGCGAGGTCGTACCGCGTTTCGGAGATAATCGCCGCGACAAGATCGCCAAGGCTGAGCCGTCCGACCTCACTGCGCAATCGCGCAATCGCATCGCGGAGCGTGACGGCACGCGCGAGGTCGTCGTCCTTAAGACCAATCGCCGCGAGGTTGTCGAGCGCGTCGGCAAACTCCCACTCCACCGCGTCTCGCATCAGGGCGAGACCATCGTTGGAGACGCCCGCCATCGGCGAGGCGAGGCAGGTCAGAAGTGCGAGGTCGTCGTAGCGGTTCCACAGCACGCGCATCATGGCCAAGACGTCACCAACCGGTTGCCGTTGCAAGAAGCCGCGCCCAGTCGACGATACGGTCGGCAGTCCCTCGGCTCGCAATGCAGCTTCGTACATAGGCGCGCGCGAGCCGGCACGGAAGACCACGGCAATCTCGCCTGGCTGGCAGACGCCTGCATCGACCAATTCGCGCAGGCGGCGAGCCACGAGTGTCGCCTCAATCGCACGGCCGCCGTTGACATCGTCACCAACGCCAATCAGCACTTCGACCGGCAGACCTAACGGGGTACCTTCGACCGTCCGGATCGGTGTCAGTGGACGGTGGGTAAAACGATCCTCGCGCGAAAAGATGGCGTTGATGGCTGCGATCACCGGCGGCGTCGAGCGCCGATTCTCGTGCAGCGACACCACGTCGATCGACTGATCCTCTGTCGCCGTCGCCCGTTCGGCCCGGAAGACCTCAACCTCGGCACCACGAAAGCCGTAGATCGCCTGCTGCTCGTCACCGACCGCGAGCAGTGGCGTGCCCGGAGCCCGCAGCAGGCTGATAATCGCATTCTGCAGACTGTCGGTGTCCTGAAATTCGTCGACCATGATCTCGCGAAAGCGTTCCTGCAGCGTGGCTCGCACATCAGCATGGGTCTCGAGCAACTGGCGGACGTAGAGCTGAAGGTCATCGTTGTCGACGGCGCCGACTTCGGTTTTTGCCTCGGTATAGGCGTCTGCAAACAAGTCGAGCAATACCTGTAAAGGAGCCTGAAACTCGCTGACCAGCACGTCTCGCGCCCGCAACTCGACCTCCGCGATCAACGCCTTGTAGGCGGCATCGCCGAGCGTGTAGGTCTTGAGATCTGCCAATTCGATCGGCTCGGGACTTCGCGAGAGCAAATCGAGCAGATCGAGCGCCGCTTGGCGACGTTTGACAGCCTGATCCGAATCCGTGCCAGCCGTCGAGACCTCGGTGGTCGCCGGTATGAGCTCGGCGATCGCAGCCTCGAGGTCGTCAGCCGTCGATGTCGCGCTGGGAGCCGTGACTGCACGACCACGCGTCCGTGCGCCGTCGAGTAATGCGACGGCGATCTCGCGGAGATCCTCACGACCGTACAACGCGACGAGTTGCAAGCCGGGGTCGCCCAGCTCGTGAAGCATCGACGCCAGCGCACGCTCGAAGGCCGCATCGCGAAGCAACACGGTCTCGACCTGATCGGCGACGCGCAAACCACTCGTCAGCCCAGCCTGCTCCGAAAACTCAGCCAGGATCCGGCGACAGGTGCCATGGATTGTGCCGATCCATCCACTCTCGACGAGTGGGATCAGATCGTCACGCCCCTCAAAGCGGAGGCGGCCACGAATGCGTTCGCGCATCTCACCCGCGGCCCGCGTCGTGAACGTGACGGCGAGCACCTGTGCGGGCAAGTGGTTGCGCTCCGTCACCGAGCGCACGTAGCGCTCGACAAGCACTGTGGTCTTGCCCGACCCGGCTCCCGCATCGACGAAGACACCACCCGGCGCCTCAACGGCAGCGAGTTGCGCCGGCGAAAGCTCGTGACGAGCGCGGCGCGCGGTCATGGCGTCACCCGACAGATGCCACGGTAGTCGCAGAACCGCGTACAGAGCTCGCTCTTCTGCGGATCGTGGCGTACGTCGCCATCACGAATCCGCAGTACCCGCGCTGCGGCCTCGCTGCGGGCAGCCTCGAGCGCAGACTCAAAGTCGTCGTGACTGAGGCGATCCGCCCGAGCAGTGTTGGCTGGCAGGACGTCGAGCTCGTCGACATCGACAATGCCGCGCACGTGGCCCTTGCGAATCGAGACCAGCAGACCACCGACCGGCTCGCGGCCGAGTACCTCGCGCAGCGCAAGGAGATAGAGCGGAATCTGCAGTTTTCCGTCGCGGATGATCTCGGCGCCGGTGCTGATCGTGCTGGTCTTGTAGTCGACGACCATCGCCCGGGCGGTAAACGCGGGGTCTGCATCGATCCGATCGATCTTGCCCGACACGTGCGCGGGGCCGACGTTGAGCCCCTCTTTGCGGCCAGGCTGCGCACCACGCCCACCGAAGGCAACCTCAAACTCTGTTGGCACAAGCGGTGCTGCATTGCGTGCCGCCTGCTGGATCAACCGTGCAAGATCGCGGCGGAGACCCCAGCCGAGCAGCTCGAGCGTGAGTGGATCCCCCGCCACAACCGGCTGGAGTTTGACCATTTCCTCGTCGACGATCCGCACCATTTCGACCATCGCGCGGTCGGCATCGTCGGGGCCAATCACCGTCGTCTGCAGGAGCGCCGGTACCTCTTTGTAGAAGCGGCCGAGCACCGTATGCGCGAGCGTTCCCACGCGCAGGCGATTGTCGATCGGCTGATCGATCACGCTTGGCCTGAGACGACGCTCGATAAACCAGATCTGCGAGCAATCACCAAAGCGGTCGATCTCGGTCACACCAAACATCTCGCGTGCACGCAGCACATCAACCACGCGCGGGTCGACAAGGCGCGTGGTACGACGAGGGGCTGCGACAGCACGGCGGATCGCCCCACTGACGCCCGCGACGCCAGCCAGGCGCAGAGCCTCGGGTCGATCGGTGGCCGCGAGATGGGCGATGCTGCGGGCGCGCTCGCGCACGGTTGGCGCCTCCGCGAGCGGCAAGACGGCGTCGGAGAAACGGCGACGGTAGGTCGGCGGCGGGTCGCCTGCAGCGGTCATCAGGTCTTCCCATATTGCTGTCGCTGCTAACGGACTACCTTCGTCATCGGAGACGCGACGAACCAAAACAAGCCGCCGCCGCGGACGCGTGACAGCGCTGTACACGAGGTGGCGTGCGACATCGCTCTGGTCGGGAGCCTCGACGAGCGGATCCTGTGCAGCTGACGTCCCAACACCAAACATGGGTTCTTCGAGGCCCAGCACGATCGCCACATCGACGTCGATCGTGCGCGCATCGCGAGGGTCAAGGATGCAGATCGCGTCGGCGCGGGTCTGCCGCATCGAGACGGTCAGTTCGGCGAGGAGGTCTCGCACCTCAGAGCGGGACGGCGCGGGCTCGAGCAGGTCCAACGTCTGTAGGTACGACAACACGGCGGCGGCCGCGGCCACGTCTTCGCGCACCGTCGTCGTGGCAACGGGGGCGCGGTCGCCGTGGGCGCGCTGCACCATGCCCCGCACCGCGGCGGCAACCTCACCTGCCGCCGACTCTCCCCCACGCGAACCCGGTGGCAGTGCGAGGGCACGCAGGAGCGGTTCGCCCGCCTTCTCGATCGCGTTCTCCAGCGTGTCTAGTGAGCGCCGCATCGGCCGCTCGCTGCGTTCAACAAGATGCGTTGGCGCTCCACTCCACGGCGAACGCAGCCACGTCAGCCGGTCGGTATCGGTCGGCTCTGGTGCCCAGGCCAGACCGAGCAGTGCTAGCAGTGCCCGCCCAAACGGTGTCTTGACGAGCGCGAGCTGCTCCTTGCCAACGGCCTCAATGCCTGCCTCGCGCAGTTGGCGCACCAACCGCGTGCGATCGGCCGCACCCCGCGGGCCAATGATCGCAATGCGTTGCCCCGAGACACCCTCACGCAAGGCCTCTGCGACACAACCGACCACGATCTCGGCCTCACCACGCTCGCCCTCGACCTCAGCCGTCGCAATGCCGGTTAGGTCGGGCGCTGCGGCACTGCGGTCGGGCTCTGCCTCACCGAGCCGTCGTTCCAGCGCCGCGAGACCCGGATCACGATCAAACGAGCCCGGCGCCAACTCGACAATTCCGTCACTGCCCGCCAAATCGGCCAGTCGACCCACGACCGGTTTCAACACGACGAACGGACTGCGACCTGCCTCGTACGGCAGACTGACAGCGGCCCGTGAGCGCTGGGCGATCAACGTCAACAACGTCTCTTGCGCCAGGCTGAGGTCGTCGAAGCCCTGGGCAAAGAGCGCTTCGCCGGCGGGCCAGGCGGATACATCGCGCCGCACTGCGGCGATTACCTCGATCCGCAACCGCGCGCGATCCACACGCTGCGCCGCGTCGAGCGCTGCCCACCACGTCGTATACATGTCTGCCAACGCGGCATCACCCGCCGCACGCACATCGTCGGGCCCCAGCAAGGCCGAACCGAGCCGATCGAAGCGGGCAGCAAGTGCCGAGGTTGCCTCGGGCAATGCTCGCCGCAGCAGTACCTGTCGCGCAGCACCGTGAAGCACTGGTCGCCGATCGCCGGTCGCTCGAGCGATTCGCTCGAACAGCGTGTCGAACGTCACAACATCCGCACCCACCACGCCGGTCTCCCGCGACAGGAGTTCTCGTTCTGTCACCGCCTTGGCGGTCTGGTCCGGCACGACGAGAGCGGCCGTGCGCCCAGCAGCGAGTTCAGCGAGGTAGCGCTCGTAGAGCGCCGCGATCTTGCCGGCGTGGGCCGGACCGATGATCAGTTCAAGGGCCACGGCGATTCGTCGCGCCCGAAGGGCAAACCCTTACGAGGTCTGCTCGGGCGGCGACGCCTCGATGCGCTCTGCCACCAACTTGTTGACGCTCTCCATGCCATCGGAGTACGCGTAATTGATCTTGACGAATGGCTCCCACTTCACCGGGACCGCGTCCTCGGGGAAGATCGCCTCGACCGGGCACTCGGGCTCACAGGCACCGCAGTCGATGCACTCCTCGGGATCGATCACCAACATGCGATCAGTTTCGTGGATGCAATCAACAGGGCAGACGTCCACACAGGACCGGTCTTTCGTGTCAATACATGGCTCGGCGATGACGTACGTCACAAGATCCTCCGCGTCGATTTGCGCGTTGGCAGCATACCTCAGAGTGATCCGTGATCCGTGCGGTGCATCACACCACCGCTCCGGCTGGCCGGTGTACGCTGCGCACAGTGTTTTTCGAATCTGATTGGAGAAATTCGTGTCTAAACCAGACCAGCCCGACGCACAATCGCGTCGGGGATTCCTCACTGGTGCGGCTGGCGTCGCCATCGGTGCGGGCGTGCTCGGTGCCGCAGGAACCGCGGCAGCCGCACAGTCGCCAAGCACGACCGTGCCGTCGATCCATCCGCCGGTGCACACACCCTTGCCGGCGCATCCGCACCACAACCGCAACCGCTTCGAAAATGCGCCGGGCGGACGGATGACGATCCGTCTCGCTGACGGTCCCGTCACGCTCGACATCGACAGCATTGAACCGCTTGGCGTTGCTGCCGAAGCCAAGGCTGGATCGCCACTGTGGCGCGACGCCTTCCGTGTCAACCTCAAGGGCCCGAAGGGCACTGACATTCCGCAGGGAACGCACAAGGTGAGCATCGGCAACAAGTCATTCGACCTCTTTGTCGTGCCCGTCATGAGCACGGGCGGCCACCGCCGCTTCGAAGCAATCATCCACCGCGCCTACCATAGGAGTGCACATGCCTAGCTCTCAGCCGTACCTGGGATCCGTTGACCTTGCTGGATACAATTTCGCCAACGTGGGCTTTGCCGTAGCCGACGGGTCACTCATTCCGTGGTCGCAGAACACGGCGCTGGGATCACTTCTTCAGGGGACCTTCGGCGGAAGTTATGGTCAGACCTTCGGGCTTCCCGATTTGCGCAGCCGCATGCCGATGGGTATGGGCCAGGGAAATGGATTGACGGATCGTTTTTGGGGTCAGAAGGGAGGCCAGGAGTCGGAGACCTTGACGGTTCTCAACCTGCCACCCCACGCGCACGAGGTATCTCTCGGAGGTGCGGCAGGAGCGGGTTCCAATCCCGCGGCCAGTGGCAGCACAGGCA
The DNA here is from genome assembly GCA_947481755.1 of Actinomycetota bacterium. Lineage (GTDB taxonomy): Bacteria > Actinomycetota > Thermoleophilia > Gaiellales > F1-60-MAGs149 > F1-60-MAGs149. The sequence goes on from CANKHS010000010.1 coordinate 15,073, forward strand.
CGACGAATGCGACGACAGCACCAACAGGCGGCGGACTTCCGTTCTCAACCCTCCCTCCCTTCCTCGCGATGACGTACCTCGTCGCGCTTGTAGGGGTATACCCCGCGCGACCCTAGCTCCCGTCGTCAAACTCGCGCAACGCCGTGTCGACCCGCGCCTCGAGCGCGGTGTCGGCCGGCGTCTGCGTGCGCCGGGTGCTCCGTCGGCGGCGCCAGACGAACACGAGTGCTACGGCTACTACAAGACCACCGGCGACGAGCGCAATCGGAGCGACCCAGGCAACAAGCCCGATACCAGATGCTGGCGGCGCCGCCAGCACTGACGGTCCGAAATCCGCCACGAGTGCGTCCTCGACCTGCTGTTTTGTCCACCCCTCCATGCGCTTCTTCTCGACGAAGGCGCGGATCCGGTCGGCTGCTGGACTATGCGAGAGGTCGAGCCGACTCTGACACGTCGGGCACATCAGCTCGCTCTCGATCTCGGACATCGAAAACTGTGGCTGTGCTGCCGAGGCGATCGGCACGAGCACCAGCAGGACAGCGAGCAGGATGAGGAGACGACGGATCATGTTGAAGCCTGTGCTTTGGCAATCGCCTCGCGCAGGCCGGCGGCGGTGACCTCACCTGGGAACCACGCGACGGCGCGCCCCTGCGCATCAAGCACGAAGGTCTCAGGAAACGCACTGACACCCCAGGTGCGAGCGACATCACCACCGTCGTCGTGTACGAGCGGGTACGTCAGACCGTACGTTTTGGCGAATGCGCGGGCGTCGTCACTCAGATCCTGCGTGTCGACGCCGACGAAGGCAACGCCTTGCGATTCTCCATCGGTGACCCAGAGGTCTTGCAGAATCGGCGCCTCATCCTTGCACGGGTTACACCACGAGGCCCAAAAATTGACGACGACGACCTTGCCACGCAACGAGGCGAGTGCGAGTTCGCCACCTGTGAGCAGCGGAAGGGTAAAGTCGGGCGCAGCTGGTTTGGTACCCGACGCAACCTCGGACGGGAATGCCCGTGCACCCGACGTGTGCATCACGGCACGGGCCAGCACAACGCCAAGGCCAAGCAACACGACTGCGACGACCAGTGCAACAACACGCTTCACAGCGATGCAGTCTACGCGCGACCCGGCGCGCTAGTAGATGACGACGGGTGTGCCGACATCGACAAAGCTGTAGAGCTTCTCCGCCGACGCGATCAGCATGCGCACACAACCGTGCGAGGCATAGCCGCCAATCGAGCCCGCATCGGGTGTGCCATGAAGGCCGATGTCGTCACGGTCGAGACCCATCCAACGCGTGCCCAGCGGGTTGCTTGGACCTGGCGGAATCGGCTTCGAGTCCTTCGACCAGCCGGCCGGCGGATACCACCACGGATCTTTCTGCATGGTGACGATCGTAAACTTGCCGGATGGCGTTGGCGATGCGGGCGCACCGACGGCGACCTTGAAGGTCTGCACGATCGTTGACTTGGCGTTGACAGGGGCGTACAGCCGCAAGACGCGATCCCGCTTCGAGACAGTGATGACATAGCCAAGCTGTTCCAGCGTGGCCAACGTGTTGACCTTCACCAGTGGAATCACTGCCTGCTGGGCACGCAGCTGTGGTTGGTTGATCGCCATGCGGATCTGGCTCTCAACCAGCTTGCCGTCAGGGGCCGAACCGGCCTTGCCGAGCTTGATTATCGGCTTGGCGCGAACCACCCACGCTGAGGTACTACCCTTGTCGCTCGCGAGGCGCAAGATACGCTTGACTTGGTCCTTCAGCTTCGTCTCGCTGTACGTGGTCGTCACCGGCGTATTGCCACCAGCGGTGCGAGCAACAGCGTCGGTCACGGCAGCCTGCGTCCCATACGTAGCGGCAACTTGGGCGCTCGTGACCTTGAAGACACGCTTATCGATCCAAATCACGATCGGCTGGGCAAAGGCCGTGTTGACGGTGGTCAGCGCCGTTGCGGCATCCAGACCCGAGATATCGACACCCCCAACGAACGAGCCAGGAACCGCAATACCGGGCGTTGGCGCAGGGGCCGGCACCGTCGTGGTGTCCTGTGCGGAGGCACCAACGGCGCCCACGCATAGCGCGGCAAACACGGTGCTACTAGCGAGGAAAAGGCGTAACTGCATACGAATCAACAGTTTCCACTCTATCCCACGTTTTCCTTTGGCAATGCCGGTTGTGAGCCTGATCGCTACCGTGTGCATGTGTCGCAACCCCCTCTCAGTCCGAATGCCGCTGACCGCGAGCTGGAAGTCCAGCTTCAGACGGAGCTCGCACTCGCCAAAGCCGAACGCGAGGCGACTGCCGTACGTACCTCCGAGCGCCGCCACGCCCGCTTCCGCTTCCTCGTGATCGTCATCATTCTGCTCGGCATCGCTGCTGCCTTCGCCTATCTATCGCTGCAGACGTTGCGCTCCGCGTTCGGGGCCTGACGAGTCAAACCGCCGGGCGGTATACCCTGCCGGGATGGCTCGTCGTAACTCGTCGCTCAAACCGCAGCTCAATCAGATCCGCACGTGGGTCGCTGAGGGTGTCACCGATATCTGGATTGCGCACCAGTTGGACACGACACCAGCCGAGGTTTCGGCCTTCCGTCGCCAGCAGGGACTGTTGCGTCCGGATGAGGCCGCCGCTGCACCTGCAGCACCGAAGCCGCGTCGCGCGCGCGCCAGTACCGCCACAACGCCCCGCACGCGAACCCCGAAGGCTGTTGTTGACGAATCCGCACCCGTTGAGTCCGGCGAGGATGAGCCAAGCGCCGACGCCTCCTCTGATGACGGCGAAGCCCCCGCCAAGCGCCGCCGCCGCGGCCGCCGTGGTGGTCGTGGACGTGGACGGTCGAGGGTCGAGACGATCGCCGCCACGCTTGCACGCGATGATCAGGGCGTGACGATCCACATCGATGCGGCTGTGCTCGAACTCAACGTCTTTCGCGAGCACTGGCTCGAGTTGACGAACGGCGTTATCACCGTGACTGCCGACGGCATCACGCTTGCCGCCGTACCGCCTGAGACCGACGATGAGCCCACAGACGACGATCAGACTGTGGCCGCCGACGAGTCGGAGCCAGCAACCGCCTAGTCGGTCGCCATTCGCGCCTCGACAGCGCAATCAGCTATGCGGCCGCGCTCCAAGGAGGACACGACAAGTGCGCACTTGTCATGTCCTCGGTGCCAAGCGAGTGGCCCCAGCTTGCGCAACGCAGAGGTGCACTACTTGCGGGCGTCGCGTGCACTGCGCTGCAGGCGGGCGCAGGCGAGATCGACCAGCAATGGTGTCGAGCGTGGCGGCGGCGTGGGACTAGCTGCATCAAGGGCGACGTCTGGTGCCCAGCGGTCTGCCTCCCGCCACGCGTCGGCAAGTTGATCGAGAGAGTACGACTGCCCCACTCGGCGAACGAGTTCGCTGTAGACGGCCGAATAGGCCCGCTCAAAGGCACCGAGTCCCCGCACGTCAAGGCCAGCGCGCACGCGACGAGCCGTACCCGGTGCCTCGCCCCAGGCCTGGATCGCCACCTCCGTCTTCGGGTTCGAATTCAGGGCGCCTGCTCCATACAACACCGAGTTGGCAGGCCACCGGCCTCAGCCAGCAGCGCCTCGCCAATCGCGTAGGGTGGCGCCGCCAAGGCAAAAGCCACGTGAGCGTGGAGGCACTTGACACCCCGCTCGGATCGCACACCGCCAATACCAAGGCCGAATTCGGGACGCAACTGCCGGTGTCGTTCCATCGCCTCGTCAAACCCGATCGCGAGTTCGGGGTCGTTGGCAAGACGCTCCTCCAGCGCCTTGACGCCACCTTCGCCCTCCAAAACACCGACCGCATGGACTAGGCCGGGACAGGAGAGCCAGTAGGCCGTCGGAAAGGGCGTGCCGTCTGGTGTGACAGGCGGCTGTTCGACCACAACCGGCCAGCCGTCCACACAACGACAGGCCACACGCAGCGGTGGGTAGGGCGTTCGTCCCAGCTGTTGCTCCAGTCGCACCATGTCTGTCTCGTCAAGCACGGGCACAGCGTACGCGGGAGGAGCCTCCGCACGCACGGCGAATCGGTCAGCGTGCGGAAGTTGATCATCATCGGAGTCGTGGCGCTGCTGGCTGTGTTGTTCGTGCAGCCAATCCGCGCCTACCGTGCTGCACAGTCCGAATTGACGACCGCGCGCCAGCAGCTCGACAGCGCCCGCGTCATCAAGGATCGTGCCGTCAAGGAGCGCGATGCCCTTGGTACCCGCGAGATGCTGGTCCGCGAGGCGCGTCGACGCGGCTACATCTTCCCCGGCGAGACACCGTTCTCCGTCGGTAACCGCTAGACGGACATCACATCCGCGCGGTTGTGATGTCCGCCACGTGGGATCTTCGCTGGGGTTGAGAGGACATGACAAACCGGGGTTTGTGGTGTCCCCTCAGCAGTTGCCGCTGCTCCACATGCGGAC
>CANKHS010000011.1 GCA_947481755.1 Actinomycetota bacterium
AAAGCCCGCTAGCAGCGCGACGACTGCGTACCCCATCGGCCACGACAACCCATCGTCGGGCACCTTCCGGATCGCTCGTCGACGACTCCACATCACCAGACACACCCCAAGCGGCCCCAAGAGAATTGCGATGACCGCCGCAATCACACCCTGCGATCGCCGCAGACCGGCGTCCAGCACCACGACAGCCGCCCATAGCCCCCATACGAACGCGGCAACCCAGACGAACGGTGGCCACACGACGGCCGCAAGCAGGAACACGATGACCAGCAGGAGGCCAACGAGAGGGCGTGGCCAGCGGGCCCAACCGGCCAGCCAGAGCAAGCGCGGCGCACGCCTGAGGCGATTGCGGCGCCGCTGTCGGGGCTCGCTCGCTGCCATCGGCTACCAGATCGAGATGCGGCTGGGCGGCCAGTACGACATGAAGGCAACGCCAATCATCTGATCACGCGTAATCGGGCCCCAGTTGCGGGAGTCATCGGAGTCTGCACGGTTATCGCCCATCATGAAGTAGCGGTCCGCCGGAATCGTGGTCGGGCCAAAATCGTCCTGTGGACTCGACACAAACGCCTGCTCCGGGAACGAACAGCCGGGCGTGCTCTTGATGGCCTGGCCCTCCTGTGGACCCTTGCCAGAGCAAATGTAGACGTGGCCACCGATGGCGCCAATCGTCTCACCCGGCATGCCGATCAGTCGCTTGACGAACGTCTCATCCGACGCCGTATTCGTGTCGTAGACATCGGCGCCGACGCCGTTGGGATGAAACACGATGATCTGGTTGCGCGTGGGATCAGCGAAGCGAAGGGTAAAGCGCGAGGCAATGATCCGCTCGCCAATCGCGATCGTTGGCTCCATCGAGCCAGACGGCACGCGGTACGGCTTGACGATAAAGGCCTGGACGAGATAGGCGATACCAATCGCCACAGCGACGGTGAGCACAAGGTCGACGACCGGGTGCTTGCGGAAGCTAGTCAGCGATGCCACGTGAACCTCATACTACGACGCGCGCACGCGGCCGTGGCACGTGCCTACTGGAGCTTCTCGCGGATGCGCGCCTGCTTGCCGACCTTGTCGCGCAGGTAGTACAGCTTCGCGCGGCGAACCATGCCGATTGCGCCCACATCGATCTTGGCGATCTTGGGGGAGTGAAGCGGGAACGTACGCTCAACGCCAACACCGAACGACTGCTTGCGGACCGTAAAGGTCTCGCGCGTGCCGTGGCCATGGCGCTTGATGCAGACACCCTCAAAGACCTGAACGCGCTGGCGGTTGCCCTCGATCACGCGGAAATGGACCTTGACGGAGTCCCCAGCTTTGAACTGAGGGACTTCCCGGCGCTGTGCTGCTTCGATCTCTTCGACAATGTTCATACGGGCGGGATCCTAGCCCAAAACCGGATCCGACCCCGCAGGTACCCCTCGGAGGTGATCAACTTTGCTTTGGGGTCTGACCCCTAAGCAAAGCTGCTTGCGCCTCGGACTGCGCTCTGCGCCAGGCCGCGATACGGCCATGATCGCCCGAACGGAGGATCTCCGGCACCTCCCAGCCACGAAACTCGAGTGGTCGGGTGTAGTGCGGATACTCCGGTAGGCCGTCGAGTGCGGGCGCGAACGACTCTTCTTCCGCCGACTCGTCGTGGCCCAGCGCTCCGGGTAGGTGTCGCGTGACGGCGTCCACCACCACCATCGCCGCCACCTCCCCACCCGCCAGCACGTACGGACCGAGCGAGAGCGTCTCCGTGGCCACGTGGTCGAGCACGCGCTGGTCAAAGCCCTCGTAGCGCCCGCAGAGCAGCGTGATTGCACCCGCACCGGCGAGTTCGCGCGAGTACGCGTCGTCAAACCGCCGTCCGCGCGCGTCGAGCGCGATGATGCGGCGCTCGTTGCGCACGCCATCGAGCGGCTGGCCGTAGACGCCCTCAACGGCCGCGACCGTCGTGTCAACGCGCACCACCATGCCTGCCCCACCGCCGTACGGCGTGTCGTCGACAGCGTGGTGCGGCAGGTCGCTAAACGGGCGCATGTCGTGGACGCCAAGCGCGAGCTCACCGTCGAGCGCGTTCTTGATGTGCCGCTCCTCGCCCAGCCAATCGAACCAGGCGGGGAAGAGCGTCAGGATGTCGAGCGAGAGCATCCGCACATGATGACTGTTAGGCCGAAGGTGTGGCTCTACTCGACGGGTTCAATCTCGAAACCGTCGACCAGTACCAGTCGACGACCTGAGATATCAACCGTCGGGACCACAGCCGCGACAAACGGCACCCGCGCCTCGCCGATCAGAAGCGTGTCGTGCGCGACACCATCCTCGACCGCAGTGATCTCGCCCAGCGATGTGCCGTCGGCGTACTCGATCGTGCAGCCGATCAGATCGAAGCGGAAGTAGGCATCGTTGTCCGGCTCGGGCAAGGCCGCTCGGAGCAATTCGAGCGGTGCGCCACGCAGTGCCTCACAGGCCGAACGATCGGCAGCGCCCGCGAGGTTGATCAGCGGGGCGAGCTCGTCGCCGCGACTCCGCGAGACCGTACGCTCGGTGCCATTGACGAGCACCACACTGTCCTGCGGAAAATCCCACCAACCACACGGATCGGCAACGCGAAACGAACCATCCAGACCATGCGGCTTGCCGACCGTGCCGACACGCACGCGCTCGGGGCGCCACGGAAAGGCGTCGCTCATACGGGTTGAGCAGCAGGCGACTCGTCGACCTCGACGAGTACACGACGACCGCTCTTGACGGCACCTGCGCGCACGACCGAACGAATCGCTCGCACGACACGACCGCCACGGCCAATCACCTTGCCGCGATCCTCCGGCGCCACGACAATGCGCAGCACAATCGCCTCTTCCGTCATCTCGACCGTCACCTTGACGGCGTCGGGCTCATCGACCAGGCCGAGTACGAGGTACTCGCACAGCTCCCGAACGTCCTTCGGGGGCTCGACCCCCATCGGCTAAATGATGCCTTGCTTTTGCAGCAGGCGATAGACGGGCTGCGAAGGCTGAGCGCCCTTGCTGAGCCAATGCTTGGCGCGAGCCTCGTCGATTTCGATCAACGATGGCTCGAGCTGAGGGTTGTAACGCCCAATCGACTCGATCGCGCGGCCATCGCGCGGCGAGGCGTCGTCGGTGACGACAACGCGGTAGATGGGGTTCTTCTTGGACCCAAAGCGGGAGAGACGAATTTTGACCACGGCGGGATCCTACATCTTTCCTTGCATATTAGGCGGCAGCATAGGCATTTTTGGCTTTTTTCCACTCGCCATCTGCTTCATCATCTTCTTCATCTGCTCGTACTGCTTGAGCAATTCGTTGACCTGCTGGACCGTCACGCCCGAGCCAGCAGCGATGCGCGCACGGCGAGAACCATTGATCACCGAAGGGTTTTTGCGCTCCTGCATCGTCATCGAGAGAATGATCGCCTCGACGCGATCGAGCTGCCCGTCATCGATGTTGGCGTTCTTCAGCTGCTTGCCAACGCCCGGCAGCATGCCGAGCACCGACGAGAGCGAACCCATCTTGCGGATCGAGTTGAGCTGGTCGAGCATGTCGTCGAGGCCAAACTCGGCCTTGCGCATCTTGCGCTCGAGCTCCTCGGCCTTGTCCTTATCGACGAACTCTTCCGCCTTCTCGATCAGGCTCAGAACGTCGCCCATGCCTAGGATGCGCGAGGCGAGGCGCTCCGGGTGGAACTCCTCAATCTGATCGATCTTCTCGCCCGTCGTGATGACCTTGATCGGCACACCCGTGATGGCACGAACCGAGAGGGCCGCGCCACCGCGCGCATCGCCGTCGAGCTTCGTCAGGATCAGACCGTCAAAGGCGATCGCGGCCTGGAAGTTTTGCGCGGTCACCACCGCGTCCTGGCCGGTCATGCTGTCGAGCACGAGCAGCGTGTCGGTTGGGCGCACCGCGTCGCGGATCTTGACGAGCTCGCCCATCAGGTCCTTGTCGACCGTCAGACGGCCAGCGGTATCGACGATGACAACATCGCGACCCTGCTCCTTCGCCTGCTGGATACCCCACTTCGCGATCTCGACTGGATCCATGTCGGTGCCACGCTCGTAGACGGGCACACCGGCCTCCGTGCCGACGGTGACGAGCTGCTGGATCGCGGCGGGTCGATAGACGTCGCAGGCCACCAGAGCGGGCTTCTTGCCCTGCTTCGCGATGAGCTTGGCGAGCTTCGCGCAGGTCGTCGTCTTGCCGGAACCCTGCAGACCACAGACGAGGATCACCGCAGGATTGCCCGCGAGTGAGAGTTTCGACGAGCCCTCACCCATCAGCTTCGTCAGTTCGTCATGGACGATCTTGACGACCTCTTGGCCTGGCGTCAGGCTCTCCGACACCTCGGAGCCAAGCGCGCGCTCCTTGACCGTTGCGACGAACTGCTTGACGACGTCGAAGTTGACGTCGGCCTCGAGCAATGCGAGACGGATCTCGCGGATCGCAGCATTGACATCGTCCTCACTGAGACGCCCACGCGAACGCAGGTCGCCGAGAACGTCGCCGAGTCGGTCGGAGAGAGAGTCAAGCATTGGTCGGATGATACGGGGTTGAGGGCCCATGTCCGCCGCATCAGATGGAAGAATGGGGTCTAGCGCATGGAAATCGAGCTCCAGTACCTCTACACCGGCGACGGTCCTCTGATCGTGCCCGTGGAACTCGCGAACTTCACGCTCGCCGGCTCGCAGATGTTCGACATTCGCGATTCGTTTTTCGACACCAGCAACCTCGATTTGCGGCGTGCCGGGTGCTCGTTGCGCGTGCGGCGCCAATCGAACCTGCCGACGCCGATCCTGACATGGAAAGGCTCCTCAACCAGGCGTCCCGATCGCGCCCGCGAGCGCGAGGAGATCGAGGCTCCCGTCGATCACATCCCTGCTGATGGTGCTGAGATGGTCGAAATGATCACCGCCGCAGGCTTGCTCGGAAAGGTCACTGATGTACTCGGCAACACGCCCACGCTCGCATTGATTGGTGAGCTCGAGAATCGACGCAGCACGCACGATTATGTCCAGGGCCTCCACCGCGTCGAACTCTGCTGGGACCGACTGCGCTTTCCGCTCGGACCAGCCCAGATTCGTCTCGAACTTGAGACGCAGAACGACGCTGCCGGTCGCTTCATCGGTGCCTTCGACGAAGAACTGCGGGCGCTATTGAATGGTGACCTGACCGACGCCGAGTACGGCAAGGCGAAAGAACTCTGCGTGCGGCTCTACCCCGAGCTGTTTACACCCAAAGCTGCCTGATACCTCCGCGCCCCGTGCGCAGCAGGTTGCCTCGTAGCGACATTTTGGGCCCGGGCCCAGAATGCCGCCTCGTCTCAGCTCTTCTCCGCCGCTACTGCCTTGTACGCCGCCAACGTCTTGTCGCGCTCGATTGCGTGCTCGACGATCGGCGCTGGGCGGTCCGGTGCCCACCGAGCCGCGTAGGCACCCGTCGGATCGAAGCGCTCTTCCTGCAGCGTCGGGTTGAAGATGCGGAAATACGGAGCAGCGTCGAGACCCGTGCCTGCCACCCATTGCCACGAGCCCGCGTTGGAAGCGTGATCACCGTCGGTCAGGTGCGTGCGAAACCACTGCTCGCCGCGACGCCAGTCGATGTGGAGGTCTTTGACGAGGAAGCTCGCGGTAACCATCCGAGCACGGTTGGCGACCGAACCCGTCTCGAGGAGTTGACGCATCGCAGCATCGACCATGCCAAACCCCGTCTCCCCACGTGTCCACGCCTCAAAGTGCGCGTCGGTACCGACCCACTCGATCTGGTCGTAGCGAGGATCAATGCAACGCTCGGCGAGGTCTGGATGGTGGTGCAGGACGTACTTAAACCAGTCCCGCCAGAGGAGCTCGCTCGAGAACTTTGATGCACCCGCACGATCGGCGACGTGCAACGCGCGGCGCGGCGAAAGCATGCCCTGACGCAAGTAGCCCGACAGGCGCGACGTGGCGTCCGGCTCTGCGACCAGATCGCGATCTTTGGCGTAGCGCGCAAGAAAGCCCTCGTCACGCCACGTGCGCAGGCGCGCGAGCGCGTGAGTCTCGCCGCCCCGCACATCCGAGCGCAGCGTCACCGGACGACCAACCAGGGTCTCGACGCTCGGGATCTCCGGTGCCGGTGTTGCCAGCAGGCGACCCTTGAGGTCGTAGTCCTGCGGTGGCGCCGGCAACTCGGCGAGCACGCGTCTGACACCACGCGCATAGGCCGAGTAGGTGCGACAGGGATTGCCGTCCTTGGTCAACACCAGCTCGTGCGGGACGTTGACCTCGTCGTCCGAGACCAGCAGCTCGACACCGATGCCACGCAGGGCAGCTTCGACGGCACGTTCGATGACATCGGCGGCCGGCTCCTCATCGCGATTAGCGCAAACGCGCTCCACCCCGAGCTCCGTTGCGACCGCGACAAGCTGCTGAACCGTGTCACCACGGCGGACGATCAGTCCACCGCCACGCTCGGCAAGACGCGTCTGGAGATCCTCAAGGCCCTCGACGACGAAGCCCAGCTGGGCATGCCCCACGCCGCGGTGTTTCATGGCGGGGTCCAAGACGTAGACGAACGCCAACGGCGAACCCGACTGCAATGCAGCCGCAATTGCGTGCGAGTCGTCGAGACGAAGATCGCGGCGTAGCCAGATGAGTACAGGAGGCGTCACGTTGTATAGATTCGCACGCCGCCCACCGTTGGCGCCCTCTTGGGTGGCATCGCCAATGTCCAGAAGGGGTCAGGCACGATCTGGACATTAGCTGACGAGCTAGCTCGTCTAGCGAATGTCCAGATCGTGCCTGACCCCTTCTGGACATTGGCGGCCGAGAGTGGCGATGCTCTACGTGAGACCAAGCAACGCGCGGGCGACGCTACGTGAATGTCCAGATCGTGCCTGACCCCTTCTGGACATTGGACACCTCTACGCGAGGCCGAGCAAGGCGCGAGCAAATGAGTCGGCGTCGAACGCGCGGAGGTCGTCGAGCGACTCCCCTACGCCGATCAGCTTGATCGGCACACCGAGTTCGTGCGCGATCGCGAGTGCGATGCCGCCTTTGGCCGTGCCGTCCAGTTTCGTCAGCACGATTCCCGTCAAAGGTGTCGCCTCGCTGAACTGGCGCGCCTGCACCAGTCCGTTCTGTCCCGTCGTCGCATCGAGCACCAAGAGGGTCTCGTGCGGAGCGCCCTCCATGCGGCCGGCGATGACACGACGAATCTTGGCGAGCTCGTCCATCAGGCCAATCTGCGTCTGCAGGCGCCCTGCCGTATCGACCAGCACGACGTCGCGGCCACGCGCCACGGCCGCCTCCATGCCGTCGTAGGCCACCGCAGCCGGATCCTGCCCGTGCGACGAACCGACGAAGTCGGCGCCCGCGCGGTTCGCCCAGGCCTCGAGCTGCTCGTCGGCAGCCGCGCGGAACGTGTCTGCCGCCGCCACGACGACCGACTTATCGACACGACGGAGGTGCTCGGCAAGTTTGCCGACCGTCGTCGTCTTCCCTGTCCCGTTGACGCCGACCATCAGGATCACCGTCGGCTTGTGGGAGATATCGATGCGCGCCTCTGCACCCGACAGGAGATCGGCGATCTCCTCGGCCAAGGCAGGCGCGAGGTCTTCGCCGGGAGTCATGCCACCCGCGGCAGCACGCCGCTCGAGACGGCCAATAATCTCGACGGTTGCTGGCACACCGCAGTCGGCGAGGAGCAGTGCCTCTTCAAGTCGTTCCCACGCCTCGGCGTCATCAGGGTCGAAGGCAATGGCCTGGATCTGGCCCGTCAGCGCCTTGCTCGACTTGGCGAGCCCGTCGACGAGTCGGCGGAAGAACCCCCCACCCTCCTCGGTTGCCTCGACCTCTGGCTCAGCGAACTCGACGTCGCCAAGGCCCGAGAACATCAGGTGCGGGTCGGCCACGGTGTTACGAACCGCTCGGCGACGGGGCAGCGCTGAGCGTGCCCGTCGGGCCATCGCTCTGACGCGGCAACCGACGCGAGATCACCTGAGAGACGCCGTTGCCCGGCATCGAGACGCCATACAGCGCGTCGGCGGATTCCATCGTGCCGGCCTGGTGCGTGATGACGACGAACTGCGCGCGGTCACGGAAGCGCTCGACCAGTTCGAGGAAGCGATCGATGTTGACCTCGTCGAGTGCGGCATCGACTTCGTCGAGAACATAGAAGGGGCTCGGGCGGGCGAGCATCAGAGCGAAGGTGAAGCCAAGTGCTGCCATCGACTTCTCGCCGCCTGAAAGCACCGACAGCGAGCGAATCTTCTTGCCGGCAGGCTGAACTTCCAGCTCGACACCCGGTTCGGGGACCTCGACGACGGCGTCAATATCCTCGCCCTCGGGCTCGGCCTCCACGCCTGGCTCGTCCTCAGTAGCCTCAGCCGGATCAAGTTCAACCAGCTCAGCGGGCTCAACCAGGCGGAGGCGACCACTGCCACCCGGGAAGAGTGTGCCGATCACCTCGGCGAAGCCTGCCTCAACCGTCGAGTACGTCGACTCGAAGCGATTGCGGATCTCGGTGCCGAGTTCTCGCACCAACTTGCGCAGTTCTGCGACAGACGTCTCGAGATCGGTGATCTGCTCACCGATATCGTCGGCCTCGGCCTTGGCCTCCTCGTACGCCTCCTTGGCGAGCGGGTTGACCGCGCCGAGTTGGACGATCCGACGCTCGAGCCGTTCGACCTTGCCTTCGCGCATCGTCCGCTCGTCTTCGGGATACGGCTCGGTCATATCGACGAGCTCGCCGCTCTCCTCGCCGCGCTCCTCGCCAAGGGTCTGACGGCGATGGGCGAGCTCCTGCAGGCGTTCCTCACAGCGCTCGAGCTCGACACCGAGCGCAGCCACACGGCCGGCCCCGTCGCGTCGCGCAGAGCCAAGCCGCGCATCCTCTTCGGCACAGGCGCGTAGTTCTGTGCCGAGCTCGGCGACGCGCGACTCGCCGGCCTGCGTCTGTGCGCGGGCCGGCTCTCGGAAGCGCTCGGCGGTGACCAGCGCTGCGCGGATCGTTTCGAGAATCGTCGGTAGTTGCTTGGTGACCGCAGCGAGTCGATCTGCACCATTCTGAGCGGCCTCGGCTTGGCGTTCTTGCTCGACGGCGAGCGCACGGAGACGGGCGCCTTCGACGCGAGCACGTTCGGCACGCTCCTCGGATGCGGCCCGACGTCCACGCCGATCCGCAACTTCGTTTTGCAGTGAGACGCGGACGGCTTCGGCGGCCTCGTGCTCGACGGTGCGCTCGGCGACCCGCTCCCGCAAGGCGACGAGCCCCGACTCGAGTGCCGTAAATTCGATCTGCGCTGCGGCGGCACGAGCCTCGCTCTGCTCGGCCTCGTCGCTCGCGGTGCGCAGACGCTCGCCCGTGGCCTCGTCCTGCCGCGCAAGCCGATCGGCCTCACGCGTTGCCTCTGCCAATTCGCGCTCGAGTCGCAATTGCGCGTCGCGCGCCTCGGCAACGGCACTGCGGGCATTCGTTTCGGCCTGCTCGACCGTCGTGCGAGCCTCGGTTGCGTTGATCAGGCTCGACGCGGCAGCGTCGCGCGCGCTCGCATCCTCGCGCACCTGTTGCTCGACACCAGCAAGATCGCGCTTGCGCTCCAACGCGCGACCAGCCGCGTCGCCGGCACGGAAGGCAATGCCGCGATCGGCGTCGAAGCCACGACCATCGGCGAGCACGCCGATGCCGCGCTTGACGGCCAGCAAATCGGCGGGGCGATCGATCAACAGCACGCCGTCGAGCAGGCCCGCCGGAATATCGCCAATCAACTCCACACGAGAACTGAGCGGCACGCCGGGCCCCTCGGCCTGACGGGTGGGCAGGCGGTCGAGACAGAGCAGCGCGGCGCCTTCGAGCGCATCGTCGGCCAGCAGGTCGACGGCGTCGCTCGCGACACGCGCAACGGCCTCTGTGGCACGCCACGAGAGCACGGCCGCGACGGCGCGTTCGACACCAGACTCGGGCCGGATCTGATCGGCGACGAGCGAGACGCCACGGTCGCGCAGGCGCACGAGCGCACCGTCTAGGCCGTCACCACGCGCAACGGACTGCCGCAACTCGTTGAGGCGCGCATCAGAGGACTGCGCCTTGGCGTCGGCGGCAGCAGCATCGCCACGGACCTGGGCCTCCTGCGTGCGGGCGCGATCTGCGGCACTACGCGCCTCTTGCTCGAGTCGCTCGGCCTCGGCCAATGCCTCACGGGCGCTGACGACGTTGGCCTCGATGACCTCAAGTGCGATCTGCGCTTCGCGGCGGGCCGTTTCGCGATCGCCGATGCCTTCAGTCAATTCTGCGCGACGCAGGGTGGCGGCTGCGGCTCGCTCGCGATTCTCCGTGGCCTCTGCCTGAGCGCGTGCGAGACGCCCCTCGTGTTCTGCCTCGGCACGTCGAGCCTCGAGCGCCGACGACAGCGCGACCTCCGAGGCCTGCGTAGCGGCAGCGAAGCGATCTTCGACGCCCGTGTCGTCGGGGTCGGCAGCGAGCTCGGAACGCTCGCGCTCTGCGTCTACCTCGACCGACGCGGCAGCCGATGCCGTCGTTGCGGCCTCATCGATCAATCGACCGGCGCGGATGCGGAGGCGCTCGACATCGTGCGCAAACTCCTCGCCTCGCTCCTCGAGTTGCGCGGTGCGGTCCGTTAGGCGTTCGACACCAGCATCGAGGCGTTGCACGAGGCGCGAAGCTGCCTCCTGCTCACTAACGAGGGCGCCCAGCGCAGCCTCGGCGGCCTCGCGCCGCGCGATGATCGCCGCGGCATCGGTATCGAGCTTTTCCTGAGCAGCCTTGGCTTCACGGGCGTCGTTCTGTCGCGCCTGGCGATCGCGCCGCGCCTCGGCAATGGCCGACAGCACGAGTTCCAGCCGGAGCTCGAGCAGTTCGGCGGCGAGCAGCGCAGCGCGTTCCGCCGCGGAGGCCTGGAGTGCGAGCGGGCGCAACCGGCCCTGAATCTCGGCCTGACGCGTACGCGCCTCGACGAGGTGCCGCTCGACGCGATTGAGTTTTTGCTGAGCGCGAATGCGGCGACGCTTGTACTTGCCAAGCCCCGCCACTTCTTCGATCAGACCGCGTCGGGCGGTGGGACTGGCCAGCAGCACCTGATCAACTTGGTTCTGTCCAATGATCGCGTGACTGTCACGCCCAAGGCCGACATCGGCCAAGACTTCATGGACATCGAGTCGACGCACCGGGACGCGATTGAGCAGGTAGGCGCTGTCACCATCGCGACTCAGTCGACGCAGTACCGACAACTCGGGCCGACCACCTGGCGCGACGCCGCCCTCGTCTTCGAGCACGATTTCGACTTCTGCCAGGCCGGCGGCGGCTCGACTCTCGGAGCCACTAAAGAGCACGTCCATGCCGGTCGTAACGCGCACCTCGGACGGTGCCGACGACGCCATCGCCCAGCGGAGCGCTTCGGCGATGTTCGACTTGCCTGAGCCGTTGGGCCCGACGATGACGCCGACACCCTTATCGAAATGGAGCTCCGTCTCGTCGGCGAAGCTCTTAAAACCCTTGATGCGAATGCGGGTGAGCCTCATGTGGCGTCGCCTGCATCGATGGTGGCGAGCGCACGGCGCGCAGCGGCCTGCTCAGCGGCTCGACGAGACACACCCTCACCCTCGCCAAGGACATCGCCGTCGATGATCACGACGACTGAGAAGTGCCGTGCGTGCGCTGGTCCTGTTGCCTCCACCACCTCGTACGCTACACGGCGGCCCTGACGCTGCAGGATCTCTTGGAGTGCCGTCTTGGGGTCAATTCGAGGGTCGAGGGCGTGGTCGACGAGTGGCGCGAAGGCCGTCACCGCCGCCTCACGCGCGACCTCCCAACCAGCTTCGAGGAAGATCGCACCGAGCGCGGATTCGGCCAAGTCGGCGAGTACCGAGCGATTGAAGGACAGCTGCTTCGCCGTCTCTGCGTACTTCTCGCCGAGCGCACTCTCGCGCATGCGACCGCCGAGATCCTCGTTACGCGCCACGATCGAGCAAAAGCGAGACGAACGGACCTGGTTCTTGATCCGCGACAGCTCACCTTGCGTGGCCTCGGGGAACCGTTCCAAGAGGTACGCGCCGAGCGCGAGGTCGAGCACAGCATCGCCCAGGAACTCGTATCGTTCGTACGAGTCGCCGGGCGATGCTGCCCAGCTCGAATGCGTCAGCGCGCGGAGACGCGTCGTCGACGCGAGCGCGTCGAGTCGCGTCCCAATCGGGCCCGTGGGCTCAGTCAGCGCGGGCGACGATGAAGTCAACGGCGTCGCCGACAGTACCGATCGACTGAGCCTCTTCGTCGGAGATCTTGACGCCGAAGCCCTCTTCGAGGTCCATGATCAACTCGACGAGGTCGAGCGAGTCGGCCTGAAGGTCGTCGCGCATGTGCGCTGCCTCGGTGATGTCAGCCGGATCAACGTCAAGACGCTCGACGAGGATCTCCTGTACTTTCGCCAAAACTTCTGCTCGCTCAGCCACTGTGTTCCACCTTTGTAGTACTCACGTAAACGCTGCCGACATTAGCAGGCGCGGTAACGGCTGTACGACACGTTGGCCCCGACGAACGAGCGATACGTCACCCGAAAGACGGCATACGTGCGTCGCCGTGACCACTCGCAGCGAACGCGTTCGAGACGCGCGGTGCGTTAGCCGACAGGGGCGTCGGTCGTGATGTAGCGCCGACCGCGGTACGTTCCGCAGCTCGGGCACACACGATGAGGCAGTTTCGGAGCGGAACAGACCGTGCACGTGGCCACGACAGGAATCGCGATCTTGTGCGTGGCACGACGCTTATCGCGGCGGGCTTTGGACGTTTTCCGTTTGGGGACTGCCATAACGCTGCGCAGCGTAGCGAACGCCTGCTCGGCGCGTCGCAACTACCCCTCGGAGTCGTCCTTGAGGAGCCCTCGGAGCGCGCCCCAGCGGTCGTCGCCTTCGGCTGGGACACACGCGCAGACCTCGTGATTGAGGTTCGTTCCGCAGCTCGGACAGAGACCGGCGCAATCCTCGCGACAGAGAATCTTGTGCGGCAACGTCAGCACGATCGCGTCGGCCGCCCACGTCGCAACATCAAGATCGTCACCCTCGAGGTAGTCGCAGACCTCCTCGGCCTCGGCGCCCTTCTCGGGATGATCCGCCTGATATTCACGCGCATCGATCGAGACGGGCACCGCGGCCTCCTCGAGACAGCGGTGACACGGACCCAAGATCGTGCTCGAGAGGCGCATCCGCATCAGGAGTCCCGAGATCAGGCGCGTGATGTCGACGCGCGCGACCACAGGAGCGGCTGGCCCGGAATATGTGACGCCACCGATGATGATGTCGGGCAGTGCAACGGGCACGTCCAGCGAGCGTTCGACGCCCGGCTCGAGCCGTAGCTGTGCGATATCAATCATGGGTGCCGCCGTTCTGGACGACTACGTCGTGATTTCGGTGAACTGCGCCGAGCCACCCTCGGTGCGCTCCGGCGATGCGCTCGCCAGCTGGCCGCGGCCACGCTGAACGGCACCGAGGAACTTGCCGAGGTTCGTCTCGAGCGTGCCGAGGATCTCGTCGGCATAGTCCTCTGCGCCGAGTCGGATCTCGCGCTCGCGATTACGGGCGTTCTCGAGGATCTCCTGCGCCTGGCGCTCGGCCAACCGCACGACCTCTTGCTGCGACGCTTCGCGCTGCGCAATCTCGCGGGCCTCAACGACGATACGCTCGGCTTCGCGCTTGGCCTCGCCGAGCATCTCCTGACGCTCCTTGACGATCCAACGTGCCTGCTTGATCTCGTCAGGAATCGTCGCGCGCATCTGGTCGAGAATCTCCCAGATTTCTTCGCGATCGATGCGGACCTGATCGGTCAGCGGCACCGCTTTGGCGTTGTGGACAAGCTCGTCGAGCTTGTCAATGAGGACGAGGACATCCATGAGGTCTCCTTCACAGGGTTCGCGAAGACGGATGGTCGTCGAACCAGCGGACGACACAGGGAGGGACAAGGTTTTCGACAGAGCCGCCGAACGCAGCGATTTCGCGGACGCCACTCGACGACACGAACATGTAGCGGCCAGACGCCGCGAGATAGACCGACTCGATATCAGGAGCGAGGTGTTTGTTGAGTTGCTGCATCTGGAATTCCCACTCAAAGTCGGAGACCGCACGCAGTCCCTTGACGAGTGCCGTTGCGCCTGAGCGCTTGGCAAACTCTACAACGAGGTCTGAGAACGTCTCGACTGTGACATTCGGCACATCTGCCAGTGATTCTTGCAGGAGTGCCACCCGGTCATCGGCAGGGATCAGCGGTTCCTTGTGTTTCGGACGACGCACGACACCCACCACGACGTGGTCGAAGAGGTCCGCGGCGCGCTGAATGATGTCGATATGGCCGAGCGTGACCGGGTCATAACTGCCCGGACAAATTGCGACGCGCTTCGTCATACGGTCTCCATACGCTGCAGAATGACGATTTCGGCGGCTGCAATGCGGCGGTTGTAGCGCTCAACGAGGCCTGGAATGGGTACGGCATCGCCCGCAGCCGTCTCGAAGACAATCGAGCCAGCCGGACTCAGCACCTGCGGGAGTAGCGTTGTGAGCATCGCAGCCAAGTCTGGCACCGCCTCATAGGGCGGGTCAACCAGCACGAGGTCGAACTGCTCGCCCGCGTCTGCCAGACGTTGCAGGACGGTGACCGCATTACCCCGCTCGATGCGTGCCTGTGCGGATTCGCCAAGCGTCTCAACGTTGGTACGAATCGCCTCCAACGCCGCCGCATTGCGTTCGACGAACAGGCACGAGGCAGCACCACGCGAGAGCGCCTCTAGACCTAACGCGCCCGAACCGGCAAAGAGATCGAGCACGCGCGCATCAACGACGTCGGCACCGAGCGACGCAAAGATCGCCTCGCGGGCGCGATCGGACGTCGGACGCACGCCCTTGCCTGGCGGCGTAACGAGACGCCGCGATCGATGCTGCCCAGCCACGATGCGCACACCGAGAGCCTACCGCGCGACAGACGTTTAGGCTCGGCGGAGTGCTTCGATGAGGTCGCCGAAGCGATCCGTTGCGGCCTGCGCCAAGACGTCGTCCGCGCCCTCTTGCAGGATGCGCAGCGCGTCCTCGCGCGCCTGCTCGAGCAGTTTGCGATCGCTGTGCAGGCGGGCGTAGCGGAGGTCTGTGCGACCACTCTGAGCCTCGCCCAGCAGTCGGCCCTCGCCACGCATGCGTAGATCGACGTCGGCCAATTCGAAGCCACTCTGATGCCGCACGAGTGCATCGAGCCGCTCGCGCCCATCCGGCGTCGGCTCGGCCGAGCTATAGAGCAGGCAATACGATTGCTCGCTGCCACGCCCGACGCGGCCGCGCAACTGATGGAGTTGAGCGAGACCAAAGCGATCGGCGTCCTCGACCACCATCACCGAGGCGTTGGCGACGTCCACGCCCACTTCGATCACCGTTGTGGCGACCAACACGTCGAGGTCTCCCGCCGAAAACGCGGCCATCACACGCTGACGATCCCCGGCGGGCATTTGGCCGTGCGCGCAGGCCACACGAAGACCGTTGAGTGGACCGCTAGCCAAGCGCTCGGCCTCCTCTTCGGCAGCGCGTGCCTCAACGTCGGGGTTCTCCTCAACGAGCGCGCAGACGACGTAGGCCTGTCGCCCCGCCGCGATCTGCTCGCGGATCCAGCGGTAGCCGTCTTCGCGCTTGGCCTCGGGGATGATGCTCGTCTTGATTGGTTTGCGACCGGGTGGCAACTCGTCGATCACGCTCAGGTCCAGGTCGCCGAAGGCCGTCAAAGCCAGCGAGCGTGGAATCGGGGTGGCCGTCATGTGCAGGACGTGCGGCACCGTCTCTCCCCCTGCCGACAGCGCCGCGCGCTGGGCGACCCCAAAGCGGTGTTGCTCATCGACCACGAGCACCCGGAGATCGGCAAACGACGTGTGCAGCAGCGCGTGCGTGCCGATCGCGATCAACGGCTGGCCCGCCTCGATCCGGGCACGACGCGCACGGCGCTCCTTGTCAGGAACATCGCCCGACAGGTACGCGATCTCGATCCCGAGGGGCTCGAGCAGGCGCTCGGCACCACGCAGATGCTGGAGCGCAAGGACCTCGGTCGGGGCCATCAACGCACCCTGGCCACCCTGCTCGACCGCCCGGACGAGCGCCGCAAACGCGACCACCGTCTTGCCCGAACCGACATCGCCCTCCAGCAGACGCTGCATCGGCTGCGTCCGGTTAAGATCGGTCTCGATCGACTCCAGCACGTGCTCCTGCGCGGCGGTGAGGGTGAAGGGCAGAGCCGCCCGAAAGGCTGCGGACAGGTCGCCCGGGGCACCCAAGGCGAGCGCACCGGCGCGTGCATCGGTGTCGTGGCGATGCTGCAGCAGAGCGAGCTGGAGTAGGAGGAGTTCCTCGTAGGCCAATCGCTGGCGCGCGGTCTCGTAGGCATCGAGCCGGCTCGGCTGATGACCCGCACGCAACGCGTCGCGCCGCAACGGCAGGCTGTGGCGCATCCGCAACTCGACGGGGAGTGGATCTGCAACGCCGTCGATCAGGTCCGTAATCGCGTCGCCGACGAGGGCACGCAGAACGCCCGTCGAGACCTTGGCCGACGCGTGGTAGACAGGCACCAGCCCTGGCCCCATCGCCGCCAACTCGTCGGGGCCACCCGCCACCTCGTGCGACTTGACGGTCAGCTCGGCGCCCCGTGCCCCCACCTTGAGCGCGCCGCGGGCCACCAAACGTGAGCCGGGCTCAAGCGTGCGCGCGAGATAGCGCTGGTTAAACCACGTCAGCGAAATCTCGCCCGTCTCGTCCGTCAGGCGCGTCTGCAGAATGCGCAGACCGCGGCGACGGGTCGGCCTCTCGGTGATTGACCCGACACGACCGACGACCGTGACCTCATCGTCGCCGCTCTGAATCGCCTGGGCGATTGTCGTCAACGCCGTCATGTCCTCAAAGCGAAACGGCAGATCGTCGAGCAGATCACCGCGCGTCTCGAGCCCCATCGCCTTCAATGCAGCAACGCGTTTCGGTGGACCAGTAATCGGTGTGGCCAGCCGCTCCGGGGCCGGCGCCGTACGCGGGCGTGGCAAAAGAGCTGTCTCCGAAACTCCTGGAAAGGGCGCCAGCACCATCACATTCTGCCGTCCGCACCGCCGGGCACGGATCTGGCAGAGTCTCTCCATGGCGCGCGTGATTGCAATCGACTGGTCTGGGGCCGCTGTCGGCGCCGAGCGCCGGATCTGGATTGCTGAGGCGCTCGATGGCGAACTCGTGATGCTCGAAGACGGTCGGTCCCGTGAGCAAGTTGTCGACTGGCTGATCGAGCGTCATGGACAGGTCCCTGAGGTAATTGTGGGGATCGACTTCGCGTTCTCATATCCCAGCTGGTTTCTTGACGCCCACGGCTGCAGCACGATCGACATGCTGTGGGAGCTCGTGAGCGAGCAAGGCGAGCAGTGGCTTGCGGCCTCCCCCGCTCCTTTTTGGGGCCGTCCTGGTCAGCGTCGTGGCGATGAAGTTCAACTGCGCGCCTGCGAGGACGGTTGGAATGTGCGGGGCATCGTCCCCAAGAGCGTTTTTCAAATTGGTGGGGCTGGAGCCGTCGGTACGGGCACGATTCGTGGGATCCCCCTGCTCGCTCGAATGCGCGATAGCGGCTGGGCGATCTGGCCGTTTGATCCACCGGCGACACACCTCGTGGCCGAAATCTGGCCCCGCCTCCTAACCGGTCCGGTCGCCAAGTCGTCGCCGATCGAGCGTCGTGCCTGGCTGGACGCGTACGCCACGTTGCCCGCCCCAATGGCTAATCGTGCAGCCTCGAGCGAAGATGCCTTCGATGCGGCCGCAAGTGCGCTCGTCC
>CANKHS010000012.1 GCA_947481755.1 Actinomycetota bacterium
CCGATCGCGACGCTTGAAGAGCGCTATGACGGCAAAGGCTACGGCGACTTTAAAAAGGACGTTGCCGAAGCGGTCGTGGTGCTTCTTGAACCACTGCAGGCGCGGCACGCCGAATTGGCTGCCGATCCCGGCGAGGTCGTTCGCCTCTTGAAGGTGGGCGCCGATCACGCGCGTTCGTTGGCTGTGCCAACGGTTGAGCTGGTGCGGGATCGCATCGGTTTCGCGCCGCGCGGCTAACCGAAGCGTTCGCGCGAGCGCCGCGCCAGCCGTGCCATCGTCCCGGGCGCAATCGCCTGAGCCACGCCCGCAACACGCCACCATTCGGGCTGAAACGACTCCGAGCGTCGTTTCCCGAGTGCGGAGAGGATCGACTCTGCACACCGGTCATCGTCGATCACGGCATGGCGTAGCCAGCGATGACTTCGTAATCGGTCGTGTGGGAATGCGGCTGTCGCGACCGGACCAGGATTGGCGGTCAAAACGTGAATTCCGCAGGCCGCTGCCTCCACATGGAGGCCTCGGGACCATGCGATCGCAGCATGTTTGGCGGCCGCATAGTGCGGTGCCGAACCCGTTGCGACGGTCCCAGCCACGCTGACCACATTGACGATTGATCCGTGCGCTACGAACAAGCCGGGCCACGCTGCCGCCGTGACACGAACCATGGCGAGGTACAGCAAATCGATGGCGCGGGAGGCTTCATCTGCGTCATGCTCGAGCAACGGTGTTCGAAACGGGCCACCGGCGTTATTGACCAAGAGGCGAATGCGCTTCTGCTGGGCCAGACGATGCGCGAGGATCTCCACGCCGGCGGGAGTCGAGAGATCTGCGACCAGCGTTTCACAGTCAAGTTCGTGCCCGGCGGCAAGAAGGCGCTCCGAACCGCGGGCCACCAAGAGCAGTTCCCCATCAGGACGAACGAGCCGACGGGCCAACGCCAGCCCAATTCCAGCAGAGCCACCCGTTACCACTGTGAGGTCCCCGTCACCCATTGGTAGAGGAGCGTAGCCCGCGCACGGTACACTCGGGGCGTGAGCCACGTTCCTGAACCGGAGCGCCGTGTAGAAATCACGGTTTCCACCCGCACGCTGTTGCGGGTCATGTTGACTGCGACTGCGTTTTTGATGGTCATCTACGTGTTCTGGCAGGTGCGCGAAATCGGCCAGCTCGTCCTGATCGCTGCCTTCTTAGCGTTGGCACTCAACCCGCTCGTGACGGTGATCGAGCGCAAAATCGGCAATCACCGAGGCGTCGCAGCCGTGATCGTGGTGCTCGGGTTGATTATTTTTCTGCTGGCCTTCCTGAGTGCCTTGCTGACTCCGCTTTACGAAGAGACGCGTTCATTTGCAACACGTGCGCCCGCCCTGATTGATGAGTTGCGCAACTGGGGACCCTTCCATGACCTCGATGCGCGGTACAACGTGATACAGCGCCTGAGCGACGGCGCGTCGGAATATTCCAACCGTCTGCCCGCCCAAGCCGGCAATCTGCTTGGTGTGGCAACGGCAGTTGTGACGGGCTTTGGCAAGAGTCTGACGGTGCTGTTCATGACACTCTTTCTGCTACTCGAGATCCCGCGCTTTCTCCGCACCATCACTGAGTTGATGCGACCAGGCCACGCCGATCGCTCGCTCGAGGTGTTTGACCAGGTCAACGGCACGATCGCGCGCTGGACGGCAGGCGTGCTCTTTATTGCTGCTATCGCTGGCACGCTCACCGGTGTGACCGCATGGATCCTCGGCGTGCCGTTTGCGCTTGCCCTGGGCCTCCTCGTCGCGATGCTCGACATCATTCCGCTGGTTGGCGCGACGATCGGCTCAACCGTGGCTGTCTTGGTGGCACTGACGACGTCGTTGACAGCGGGCATCATCATGCTGGTGCTGGCCGTGGTCTACCAGTTCATCGAGAACCACATCATCCAGCCAGTCGTGATGCGCAAGAGCATTGATGTCTCGCCCTTCATCGTCGTGGTGAGTGTGCTGGTCGGGGCGTCGTTGCTGGGAATCATCGGTGCGCTGCTCGCAATTCCGGTGGCCGGCTCGGTCCAAGTCGTGCTGCGACGCATACTTGACGTCCGCCGACAGCGGATCGCGGCAGAGCGTCAGTTGATTCTTGACCTCGAAGGTGGATCTGGCGCCACCGTTGGAGACAGCCCGTGAGCGAACGACTACAGATCCAGATCGTCTCGGACTTTCTCTGCCCGTTTTGCAAGATTGCGAGCGAACGCGCAGCGTGGTTAGAGCGCGAGTTTGACGCTGAGATCGAATGGCTTCCGTGGGATCTTCATCCGGAGTATCCGGCTGAAGGCATCCCCCGCTCCGAGTTGATTGCGAAGTACGGCGCGGAGCATTTCGCCAATGTCGCGCAGATGTTTGAGGACTGTGGCTTCGCCTACGCGCCGAACCCCGAGCGCGTACCGAATACGCACCTCGCCCTAGAGCTTGGAGAACTTGCCCGTGCGGCTGGTCTCCATGCCGAGTACCACGAGGCCGTCATGGTTGGCATGTGGGAACAGGAACTCGACGTTGCCGATCCAGCGGTGATCAGTGCAATCGCCGTTGGTGTCGGGCTTGACGCCGATGCGGTTGCTGAGGCAATCGAATCGCGACGCTTCCGTGCCCATGTCCTCCAGTGCACGGAAGAGGCTCACTCTGCAGGTATTACGGGAGTCCCGGCCTTCATCTTCGAGGAGCGCTATCTGCTGATGGGCGCGCAGCCACATGCCGCGTTTGAGAAGGTCATCGCCCAGGTGCGAGAGGACCAAGCAGAGGCAGCAGCCGAACACTAGGAATCGAACATATGTTCGATTAGACTGGGGGCATGCTGCTTGCCCTTCTCCTGCCACGCCTCTCACTCAGCGTTGCACTCACGGCGCAACCACAGCCACCTGATGTGCCCGTTGCGGTTGGACCTCCACCCTTCGGGGAACCACGCATTGGCCTGCCCTCCGCGCTTGCCGAGGCCAGCGGCGTTCGCAGCGGGATGCGTCTTTCGGCAGCGTTAACACTCTGTCCTGGACTCGTCCTCGTACCGCCCGACCCAGTCGGAGTGCAGCTGCGGGCAGCACGCCTAATCCGCGATATCGCCGCGTTGGGCCTCCCGGTCGAGGAGATTGGCAATGGGCGCGCCCTGGTTGATGCCGAACCCGGACTGCGCCTGTATGGCGGCCCTCAACGACTCCTTCAACGCCTGCACGATATTGCTCCCGACGAGGCGCTACAGATCGGCGCAGCACCATCGCGTTTTGCCGCCTTGATGGCTGCACGACTTGCGCGTCGCCGGCCGCGCGTACTTGGACATGACGATGTGCAGGAGACAATCGCACCATTGCCCGTTGCTCTGCTGCACGAGGATGGCGGCACACCAGCAGAGATCTGTGAGGCTCTGACTCTGGTTGGTATTGATCGGCTTGGTGGGCTGGCATCGCTCAATCGTCTAGCAGTCCGCGATCGCTTTGGCCCAGAGGGAGTACGAGCCTGGCAGATGGCGCGCGGCGAGGATGGTGGCGCGATCGACCCGCGCCAGCCTCCACCACTCCTTCGCGCCGAACTCGTACCGGGTGAGCCAATCGCAACTGATCACGCTCTCGAGCAGGCAGTCGAACTCCTCCTGAAGCGTCTCCTCAACGACCCCGCGCGAGGAACAGCCGAACCGCGTCTACTGCGACTACAGGCACGCCTGATCACCGGCGAGTCCTGGCTTTGCGAAGCACCTTTGCGTGAGCCGTGTGGCGACCACGAGCGACTGCTCTTGGCGCTGCTGCCGAAAGCACGACGACTACCAGCCCCGGCCGAGCGCATCGCCATCAGCTTTGCCGAGCTAGCGCCGGGCGCACACCAGCTAGCGCTGCTCGACCCAGCTGGGGTCGAGCGAGAACAACGCCTTGACGATGCCGCCGCGCAGGTTCGCTCAGCACTCGGCTCCACCGCCCTCTTGCGTGTCGTCACGATTGATCCGACCAGTCGTTTACCCGAGCGACGCTACGGATTGACTGCCCGATGAGCAGCCTCTTGCACGGGCTGGCGTCGCAGACACCGCAACCCTGTCGCGTCACACTCGATGCGCGCTTCTACCCAACCAGCGTCGATGGTCGTGGAGTCATTTCCGTCCTCGAGGAGTGGCGCGTAGAAGAGGGTTGGTGGAATACGCCCTATCGACGACGCTACCTCTCTGTGGCGCTCGCAGAGGGACAGCTGCAGACGATCTTCGAGGACCGCCGTAACCCCGGGCAATGGTGGCGCCATGGGCGCTAGTGCTTCGTACGTGGAGTTGCATTGCCATTCGGCATACTCCTTTCTCGATGGCGTAGCCCAGCCGGATGAATTGGTCGACCGAGCCTCTGCCCTTGGCTACTCCGCCCTGGCCTTGACGGACCACGACAACCTCTGTGCAGCGCTGCCATTCGCCCATGCTGCCCAGGCCGCTGGGCTGCAGGCAATTACAGGCTGCGAGCTGACAGTCTCGGATGCCGGCCAGGCGTTTCATCTCGTGCTGCTTGCCGAAACACGTGTGGGCTACACGAACCTCTGCCGCCTGATCACTGCTGCCCATGCAGGCACACGACGAGAGGACGGCGCGGTTGATCACACACCGAGCGTCGATCTAGTCCGTGTTTTGGAACATGCGGAGGGGCTCACCTGTCTGACTGGCTGTCCTCGTCAGGGAGCACTCGTCGGGAACGACGACCTAATTGCCCGCCGTCGCCGAGACCTGTTGCTCGAGGCGTTCTCCACCCGGCTTGCCATTGAACTGCAGCGCCCGTTTCAGCAGGGAGCCGAGCCAGAGTTGCGTCGTCTTAGTCGGCTGGCACACGAACGCCGCATTCCACTGGTTGCGACAAACAATGTGCATCTCCACCTCCGTCGACGAGGGCCACTCCAAGACGTCCTGGTGGCAATTCGCCATCACCTCGCCCTCGATGCCTGCACCAGCGCACTGCGTGGCAATCGCGAGCACGTACTCAAGTCGCCAACCGAGATGGCACGACTCTTTGACGAACTCCCCGAGGCAATTGCCGAGACCAGCCGCATTGCTGAGCGCTGTCGCTTTGATCTCACCGAGAGTCTTGGCTATCAACCACCAGCGCGAGCGGGCAACGCAGACCACGAGCTTGCCGGTTTCTGCCGAACACATCTCGACAGTCGCTACCCCCGTACTTCGCCCTGGCGGCAGCAGGCGGAGCAGCGGTTAGAGACCGAGCTCGCTCTGATTCAGCGCCACCAGTTGGCAGGCTTCTTTCTGCTGCATCACGAGATCCTCGAACTGGCGCGCGAGGTCGCCCTCGAGCTTCGGGGCAGCGATGCGGCGCGCAACGTTTTGCCACCGGGACGCGGGCGCGGCTCGAGCGTTGGCTCAATCGTCTGCTACCTGACAGGTCTTTCCCATATTGATCCGGTTGCTGGCCGACTGTCGCTCGGCCGGTTTCTTAATGAAGAACTTGCCTCGACACCGGATATTGATCTCGACTTTCCTCGTGACATCCGGGCCGAACTAATTCGCCGCATTCACCTGCGCTTTGGTCCGCAACAGGCGGCATTGGTTGGCGCTTTCTCGACCTACCGCGCGCGTGGCGCAATTCGTGAGATCGGCAAAGCGTTGGCACTGCCAACAGGCGACATCGCCCGACTTGCTGCTGGCTCGGATGGTTGGCGTGCCGAATCGGTTGGCGACGAACTACGTCGAATACCAAGCCTGCGCGACCGTGCCAACGATCCACGCCTACGACTACTCGTAGCGCTGTGTCGCCAGATCAGTGGTCTGCCACGTCACCTCTCTCAACACCCCGGAGGCATGATTGTCTCCGACCGTCCACTCAGCGAACTGGTGCCTTTGCAACCCGCGGCAATGGCGGGACGCACGATCTGCCAATGGGATAAGGACGCCTGTGCCGATGCTGGCTTTCTCAAGATCGACCTGCTTGGGCTCGGCATGCTCAGTGCAGTCGAACGCTGCGTCAGCGAAATCCATCGCAGCACGGGCGAGACAGTCGACCTCTCACGCGTTCCGCTCGACGACGCCGAGGTGTACGCCGAGATTCAGGACGCAGACACGGTCGGTGTCTTCCAGATCGAATCGCGTGCACAGATGCAGACACTGTTGCGCGTACAACCAACGTGCCTTGACGACCTTGTCGTTGAGGTCGCACTCGTTCGCCCAGGACCGATCCAAGGTGGTGCCGTTAATCCCTACATTCAACGACGGCTGGCACGACGGGCCGATCCGACAGTGCCGATTCCCTACGAGCACCCCCTGCTCGAGGAGGCACTGCATGAGACGCTCGGCGTGATTATTTTTCAGGATCAAGTACTCACTGTCGCGCAGGCACTCGCGGGCTTTACACCAGGCCAGGCAGAGGCATTGCGGCGTGCAATGAGTCGACGGCGTAGCCGCGCAGCGATCGAGGCGCAATGGCTGGCGTTTGCCGAGGGAGCGGCCGAGCGAGGAGTGCCCGAGCACGTCGCACAACGCGTCTTCCAACAGATCATCGCCTTCTCGGCGTTTGGCTTTCCGAAATCTCATGCGGCCGCCTTTGCCTTGCTGGCCTATCAGAGTGCCTGGCTCCGGCGTCACCATCCCGCCGCTTTTCTCTGTGCCTTGCTGATGGAGCAACCAATGGGGTTCTACCCACCCGCCACGTTGATTCGCGATGCCGAGCACCGCGCAGTCGCAGTACTCCCGGTCGACATCGAACACTCACTGGCTGAGGCCAGCTGCGAGAGTCCCTCCGCGGTTCGCCTGGGCTTTCGTCAGGTGATTGGCCTCGGAGCAGACGATGCTGAACACCTGGTCACAGAGCGTCACATGCGCGGGCCTTTTCGCACAGTGAGCGAACTCGCCAACCGCCTTGATTTGCCGACGACACAGTTACAGCGGCTGATCGCAGCAGGAGCCTGCGACCGGTTTGGCCCTCGTCGACAGCTGCTCTGGGAGCTCGGCCTTGCCACCCGGCCGCAGGCGAGCCCGGCCGGTCGACAGTTGGCGTTTGACTTGCAACTCGGCGAGGTGCCTCAGACGCTTCCAGTCCCGAATGCGTGGGAACTCTTGGTTGCCGACTACGCCACAACCGGTGTCTCGGTCCGAGAACATCCGATTGCCCAGCTTCGACCTGCTCTGGTCGATGTGGTCAGTAGTGCCAAGCTTGAGCAGCTACCAGACGGGACACCAATCAGAATCCCTGGGCTGGCCGTTGCGCGTCAGCGTCCGGGTAGTGCCAAAGGCATTGTCTTCCTGCTCCTAGAAGACGAGTACGGACTCTTCAATCTCGTGATCATGCCCGACGTCTACGAACAGCACCGTCTGCTTGTTCGGAGCGAGCCATTGCTCCTCGCCGAAGGCATCCTCGAGCACCGTGGTCGACAACTCAATATTCGCGTGACTCATCTAAACGCACTCGGCACACCCGACCGGCACGTACTTCCACCGCAACAGGAAAAGGACGGTGGAACGTTGCGTTCGGTCGCGCCGGCACCGCAACACTTCGCACAGGGCCGGCGGCGCGCGTAGCGCTACGACGAGTGGTACAGAACGACGGGCGTACCCATGTGCGCGAAGTCCCAGACAATCGGCGCGTAGGCGTGCTGGAGCCGCACACAGCCATGCGATGCTGGGTATTGGGGAACATCCGGATACTCGTGCAAGGCGAAGCCCTCGTAAAAGTACGAGGCGTACGGGAGAAAGATCTTGAACTTGTAATCCCAGCTGTTGATCTCTTTACGGATGATCGAGAAGTCACCGTCTGGGGTGTTACCGGTGGCTCCCGTCGACGTATGGATCGTCCGCTCAACAAAGCCCTTGTCGCGCACCAGCATGACGATCTGGCGCGAGATGTCGATCTCGATGTGACGTGCCCGATTGGGGTATTTGGCTACCGGACGCTCCGCACGCATAACCTGAGCAAGCGTGACTGCCCCAGCCGCACCTGTGCGTTCCATGCGTGTATAGCCTTGGAACGCAACCACCGCCTGCCACGTCGCATCGTCATACGCACCGTGCGCGTACTTCGGAAGCACATACCCGAGCTTCATCAAGTTCTCTTGCAGTGCACGCACGCCAGGACCGTGGTCGCCCAATTCAAACCCGCCCGGATAACCGGATCCTGGGTTACGACCCGATTGGGCACGAAAGCCAATCGCAAAGTATCCCGACGCTGCGACTCGGCCCCACGCTGTCAAGGTCTTACGTCCCTTGGACATCGCGTCGGGCGTGGGCGTATCCCAGCCGGCGACGATCGCGCCGCCGCCGCCATCAATCACGGTCCAACCCGTCACCCAATCGAGCAGGCCCTGCGACCAGCGCAGTGAGTCGGTCGTAGTCCGCGTGGTGCGCTTCAGTCGAGCGGTCGTGACCGGAACGAGTGGGTCAACCGTAGTTGTTGTCTGAACGCGCGCAATGTCATCGAACACCACAGGGGCGATCTTGGTCGCCGCGGCGAGCGATGTCGTCAATGCCTGTGCGTCGGACTGCTTGAACTTGATCTGTCCATCCGACGAAGGATGGACGCCGTACACGAGGTTGCGATCCCCAAGGGCCTTGATCCAGTTGACGGCAACCGACTGCGAACCTTGTGGGAGGTTGACCATGATCGGCGTCTTCACGCCGGCCGCTCGGAGTGCCTTGATGTTGAGCGACTGAGTCCAGATCCACGACTCTGTGTCTCCACAGTGACCCGTTGCGTCAAACTGGCCGCAGTTAGGATCGACGGCGGGGAGATACCAGACGTTGTCTTTTTTCTTGAACCAACTCGCCAGTGTCGCCAGCCATGGGGACTGGTCGTCGACGCTCAGTGGGACGTTTGCGAGCAGGAGCACTAAGCCCCGCGACTTGGCAAGCCGTTGCAGCTTTTGGAAGGCGAGTCGATGTGCATCGTCGTTCGACGCGCTGGAGATATCGACGCGCACGACGTTCGCACCGAGGCGTGCGATCTGTTTGAAGGCGTTGGGCGCCGAACTGATATCGGGTGGCGCAACCGGTGTGCCAAGCACGGTGGGCACGAAACGCGAGCCGCCCCATGTCACTCCACGCACCTTCATCTCGTGCTTCCCGGCATCCATGATGCGATTGCCCGAGACATGCGCCGGCCGGGCCTGCGCGACGACAGCAGTGCCGATTAGGGCAACGAGTGCGAGTGCGGTAGCTGTTGCTGTTTTACGCAAAGAAAAGGTCGCTGGCACCCTAAGTGGTTTCGATCCTCGGATGCCGTCTCCTGCCTGAGGGTATTCTGTGTTGGTGCGAAGACTCGTAGTAATCCTGTGCGCGCTCACAATCTTGCCGATTGCGCCGGTCATGGCCGGGGCGGCCGCCCTCGGTGTAGGTGCTGACGGCAGCCTTAGTGCGGGGAACGCCACGAGCAACACCGCGGCTGCCACAGCACTGCATCTCACTTGGGCCCGCGTTGATGTCTCCTGGCCCACCATCGCCCCCACACAACCGAAAAGCGTGCGACTCCCAACCAGCAGTGGGTATGTCTGGACCAGCGTCGATTCTCAGCTCGCGGCAGCAGCATCATTGGGTGCTGGCACACAGGTACTGCTTTCCGTGAGCGGTACCCCGGACTGGGCGCGGGCGGACGGCGGTGCGGGTGGTTCGCCGGGGGATCCGTCGTGGATGCCAAAGCGCGCGTCGTGGCAAAATTTCATCGCTGCACTCGTCACGCGCTACAACGGCACGTTCGCTGCCATTGAGGTCTGGCCCCAGCCGAACCTCCAGACGTCTCTGCGACCACAGCGGCTCGCCGGTCGCCTCGTAGCGCCGGGTTTTCTGAAGGTGCTGACGAAGCTCGCGACGCTCGAAGCACGCAAGGTGTCGGCAACCGTGCCGATCATCACGGGCGGCTTGGCGCGTACGGACCCCGCCAGTACGACGGATACTCCCGCTCTCACGTTTCTCCGCTCGATGGCCCGAACGCGGATGCCGTTCGACGCGATCGGGCTTCGCCTGGTACCGCCCAATGGGCTCGAAGGACTAAGCGATCCAACCAATCTCTCGCTGACCGATTCTGCCGGCATCGTGACCGCTGTCGACAGCTATTGGCCAAACGCTGGCAAAGGCATCTGGCTGACCGGTTACGGAGTGCCGTCGGGACCCGTCGAGGCTGGCTTCAGCTCCGCGACCCAGAACGTTGGCATTACGAGCCTGCTCACGGCCGCCGCGAATCCGCGCATTGGTGTTGCCGTTTGGAACAGTCTCGCGAACACGACGACGGCTCCCTATGGCGGCATCCTGCTGGCGCCGACGGTAGATCCCTTCGTGGCTCCGGCCCCGGGGACCGATCCGGCCTGGGACACCTGGACCACGATCGTGCCCGTTCCGGCTCCGCCAGTCTGACCCTATTCTCGTTGAAGAGCGAGGACCAACGCGTCCCCGGCGAGCACGAAGCCAAACGGCTCGACCAAGGCAAGGACTCCCGGATCGGCAATATTACTGACCAGCGCGACGGCTCGACATTCGCGCTGGCGCGCTGCATCGATTGCTCGGGCAAGGAGACCTGAGCCCAACCGCTTGCCACGTCCGTCGGGATGGACGTACAACTCGAGAATACGGAGCACGCGGCCCTGCCCCCTCCCCGTGTCAAGTGCCCGTTGCCACGCGACGTAGCTATTGATTGTTCGATCCGTCGTCCCCACACGAACATCGCCCGCGCTAATGCGCGGCAACACCCAGTGGCCCCAGCTCGCCTGATCGACAAACCGCGTGTCGTTCGCCTCGAGCCGATAGCGCTCCCATAACACGCCCAACGCGACAAGATCAGCTCCTGCCGCTGGACGAATCACGCGCCTTCGTACTCCACCAGAGAGAGCACGGGCAAGGCCCCAAGTTGCTCGCGCCCAGCCAGGCCACGCAATTCGGCAACGAAGCATGCCCCGACCGGTACGGCGCTGGCTTGCATGGCGAGGGCAACACTCGCAGCCGCCGTCCCACCCGTCGCCAACAGGTCGTCATGAATCAGGACGCGCATCCCAGGCTCGATCGCAGTATGCGCGAGTTCGAGTGCGTTCTGGCCGTACTCCAACGCATACGACTCAGTCCACGCCTTGCCAGGCAGTTTCCCGGGCTTACGTGCCGGAGCGAAACTACAGCCGAGCGCGTGCGCCAACGTTGGGCCGAACAGAAACCCGCGGGCCTCTGCGCCAAGGATCACGTCTGGCTGAAGCGGCTTCGCGTACGCCACAAAACGCTCGATGATCTCGGCGACGACGGTCGCATCAGCGAGCAACGGAAGCAGGTCTCGAAACAGGATTCCCGGACGCGGAAAGTCTGGTATCTCATCGATTCGTTGCTGGAGATCGATCACACCAGCACCGTAGCGATCATCTCGAGCAGGCGACTCAGGTCTTGACGTCACGCACGAGCAGGCGTTCGGTCAACTCGGCGCTTAATCCCGCGAGTTGGGCCAACTCATCGAGGCCTTGCTCACGGCGCTCTGCGTTGCGCGAGCGTAGCGCCGGGGCGAGCACTTGGTCCAACAATCCGGCAACGCGCTGGACACCTGTGTAGAGCTGGCGCACGTGGCGCGGGCCGAGTCCGAACTCAGCCATCCGCTGGCAGATCTTGACGATCTCGACTTCGCTCTCACCGTAGAGACCATCCTCATCGGCTGTGACGATGCCGTAGGACTGCAGCTCTGCAAAGGCGACATCATCGAGGCCCGTCTCGCGCAGGAGTTCCGAGCGATCAACGCGCCGTGCATCGACGGCGACCTCGGTCCGCATCGACCGACGCGCCTTGCGCTCACGACTTCGGGCGACGGTACCGCTGCCTTCGATTTCCTGACGAATCACCTTGAGTGGGAGAAACTCGTCGCGCTGTAGTTGCAAAATCGTGCGGAGCCGCTCAATGTCCTCACGGCGGTAGAGACGATATCCACCCTGCGTGCGCAACGGGTTGAGTAGCTTCTGCTCCTCGAGGTACCGAATCTTGGAGATCGAGACGTCATCGAACTCGGACTTCAGTTCCTTGCAAACCGCGCCGATCGTCAACGGCTTCTCTTCGCTCCGGGTCGCCATCGCCGTCTACTCGAGGTACGTCAGTTTGAATTTGCCGATCTGGAGCTCGTCGCCGTCTCGGAGACGGGCGCGCTCAATACGTCGGTGATTCACGTAGGTACCGTTAAGACTCGCGAGATCGACCAAATAGTGACCGTCAGCCTCTGCCTCAATGGCAGCATGACGGCGAGAGACCGTAACGTCGTCGAGCAGGATCGAAGCCTCTCCTGCACGACCAATCGTTTCGCGTGGCTGCTGCAGTGGAATGTGTTCGCCAGCGCGGCCGCCCGTGCGGATGACCACCGCAGGAAGCTGGTGTCCAGGCGTGGCTGGGACCTCTTGCGTGTCCGTATCACCCGTGTACGTGGCCGTATCGTCCGGACCATCTGGGTCGAGCAGCGTGCCGCACTTCGCGCAGTAGTGCGCAGTCGCCGCGTTCCGATATCCGCATTCCTGACAAAACATGTCCGGGCAGCATACACAGGAAACGGAGGAAGGGTACAGCGTTGGTTGAGGGTTACCTCTGCGCGGGGTTGAGCGGTGGTTCAGAACCGGGTTCCCTGCGTTGCTCACGCAGCACTCCGCGCCCATAGAGCAGCGCAGCAATCAGCAACAAGGCAACGCCCGTCCAGAGCACGACGCTCGCCGGTACGGAGCCACGAGGCGTCA
This sequence comes from Actinomycetota bacterium, assembly GCA_947481755.1. Taxonomy (GTDB): domain Bacteria; phylum Actinomycetota; class Thermoleophilia; order Gaiellales; family F1-60-MAGs149; genus F1-60-MAGs149. Next base: position 12,651 of record CANKHS010000012.1, read on the forward strand.
CAATCGTGAAGAGCAAACCCATCATCATCACGAGCGTGCCTGCCTTACCCATCACGTTGACCCGAACGCCATGTCCCCGGCCAGGTCCGACGACGAGCGAGGTGAGGAGCAGAACATCTCGCGACAACACAATCAGCATCAATACGAGTGGCAAGCGGTCAACGTGCCAGAGCAGAACGACAGCAACATCGATCAGCAGGCGATCTGCAATCGGGTCGAGTACCCGACCGTAACGACTCTGAGCATGCAGCCGACGCGACAATTCGCCGTCGAGGAAATCGGTCACAGCGGCGAACGCGAATACCACCGCAGCCATCGGCGCGGGAGCCCCATCTGCTGACAGCAGAAGCGCGGCAAATACCGGTACGGCCGCGAGGCGCACGGTCGTCAACACGTTGGGGAGTTGACGGATCAACGCTGCGGGGAGCCGGCGGTCTTCCACGCCGATAGTGTCTCACGCGCCCTGTCAAAACACGAGTCGACTAGGTCGCGAGCGCGACGTGCACAACCACAGAGCAGCCATCCGATTCGAAGGCATTGCCATCGACATGACTGAGGCTGGTGAGAGTCGTGCACAGCGTCTCGCTGGCGATCTCGTCACCAAAACGCGCCAGCACCCGTTCGGCCAGTGCATTCGGCGCGATCTCGATCGTGATCCGGTCGGCGATCTCGAAGCCGGCAGCCTTGCGCTCACCCTGGATGAAGTGGATCAGCTCGCGTGCGAGCCCTTCCTCCTCTAACTCCTGATCGAGCTCGGTGTCGACAGCGACAGCGAGGCCACCCTCGTCAGCGACGGCAAAGCCTTCGCGCGGACGCGTGCGGAACTCGACCTCGTCGTCCGTCAGCGTGTAGCCACCAACCTCGACGCCCGCCTCGCTTCGCGAATACTCGCCGTCTTTCAGCAACTGCTGCACACGTGGGATGTCCTTACCGAGCTTTGGGCCGAGGGCGCGGAAATTCGGAATGATCTCGATCTCGAGCAGCTCGTCGACTGCGTCGGCAAAGCGGACATTCTTGACGTTCAACTCCAACGCGATCTCAGCGCTCAGCCGCTCAACGGCTGCCCGGGCCGCGGCGTCCGGCGTGGCGATCACAGCCTCGCGGAGAGGTTGCCGAAGCTTGCGGTTTCCCTGAGCACGCGCAGCGCGTCCCAACGAGATCGCGGTCTGTGCCAGACCCATCGAAAGCAGCGCTGCCTGGTCGGGTGTGTTGGCCTTTGGCCAGCTACTGAGGTGGACGGAGGTCGGTGCGTCGTCCGCGCGATCACGCACGAGGTTCTGCCAAATCTCGTCGGCCATAAAAGGCATTGCCGGTGCAATCAGTCGACAGATCTGCGCGATGCAGTACCAGAGCGTCCGGAAGGCTGCATCCTTGTCGGCATCACTTTCAGAGCGCCAGAACCGCGCACGTGAGCCGCGGATGTACCAGGCCGAGAGGTCGTCGATCAGCGATTCAACGGCACGAGCGTAGGTCGGCGTCCAGTAGGCGTCGAGCGCCTCGTCGCAGGCAATGATCGTCTCGTCGACACGAGCCACGATCCACGTGTCCAGAGCGGTCGTCGCGGGCGGTCGGGAATCAAGATCCGCCCAGGTCGGCGTAAAGTCGTCAATCTCGGCATACCGGATCAGGAACGAGTAGCTGTTCCACAGTGTCAGGAGCCGGCGGCGAACCTCGTTCGCCGGGCCGTAGCCAAAGTTCATGTTCTGCGACGGTGTCTGCAGCGCGTAGAGCCAACGCATCACGTCGGCGCCCATCTCCTCGACTGCATCGTCAAACCAAATCGCGTTACCCCACGACTTATGCATCGCGCGACCGGTCTCGTCGTGCAACTTCTCGTAGCCCAACACAGACTTGTACGGTGCCTTGCCAACGAGCACCACGCTCATGAACAACTGCGAATAGAACCAGAGGCGAATCTGTTCGCGCATCTCCGAGATCCAGTCGGCCGGGAACCACTTCTCCCAGTAGGCGTGATCCGGAAGATCGGCGCGGGTAAGGCCAACGCCAGCACCTTCCGCATAGCCCTCTGGCGTGTAGGTGTCGCGGCCCCAGCCAAGCGTGGAGAACGGCACGATGCCGGCGTCGAGCCAACAGTCACCCACCTCGGTCACGCGCTCGGCGATCTCACCACTGTCGGTTCGAATGCGAATGTCGTCGATCCAAGGGCGATGGAGTTCTTGCAGGTCGTCGATCGGATCAACCGCGCGTTCACGCAACTCCTCGACCGATCCAATCACCGTGATCTCACCGGACGGCGCGCGATAGAACGGCAGCGGCAAGCCCCAATAGCGCTTGCGGGAAATGCACCAGTCCCCCATGTTGCGCAGCCAATCCTCCATGCGCTTGCCGTATTGCTCGGGCACCCAATTGACGGTCGCAGCTGCATCGATCATCGGCTGGCGCACTTTGTCGGCTGCAATAAACCATTCCTCGACGACTCGAAAGATCAGATCGGTGCCGCAACGCCAGCAAACAGGAAAGCGATGGTCAATCGTGCCGGAGCGGACGAGCACACCCGTCTTTGCGAGATGAGCGGTAATCGGCTCGGCGGCGTCGGCGGTGGCCATGCCAGACAGCCAGCCGTACTCCTCCGTAAAGTGCCCCGCCTCATCGACCGGAACCAGCGTCGGGATCTGCTCGCGCTTGCCGAGTTCGAAGTCCTCGGCACCACAGCCAGGGGCAATGTGAACAACGCCCGTGCCTTCGTTGTCAGAAACCATGTCCCAGGCGACGACCCGATGAGCAACCTCGTCTTGGGCGGCGAGGTCGTCGAACGGTCCGACGTACGCCTTGCCAACGAGCTCCGACCCGAGCGCGGTACGTGCAACATCAGCACCCTCACCGAAGAGGTCCTCGACACGGGTCGACATCACCCAGTCGATTCCCTGTGACGTGCGGACACCGGAGTATTCGGCCGTTGGATCAACGGCCGCAGCGACGTTAGCCGGGAGCGTCCACGGTGTCGTTGTCCACACGACGACGGCCTCTTCAGGAGCATCGACGAAGGGGAAGCGCACATGCAGCGTTGGGTGCGTACGGTCCTGGTACGAGTCAATTAGCTCGTGCTGTGACAGCGACGTTCCGCAGCGCGGGCACCAGACCATCGGACGATTGCCGCGATAGAGCATCTCGCGCTCGTGACAGACCTTAAGGAAATGCCAGATGTAGGCGATATTGGGATCCGTCATCGTGTAGTACGAGCGGTCCCAATCCATCCACTGTCCGAGACGTTGTGACTGGCGGGCCTGGATTGCGGAGTACTCGGCAACACGATCGCGACAGGCCCGCGCGAACCGATCAAGCCCGTACTCCTCGATCTCTTGCTTCGAGTTGAGGCCAAGCGACTTCTCGACCTCTACCTCGACCCAGAGGCCCTGACAGTCAAAGCCGTTTTGGTAGCGAAGCTCGTGGCCGCGCATCGCGCGGTGCCGCTGCATCAGGTCTTTCAGCGAACGACCCCAGGCGTGATGCACGCCCATCGGGTTATTGGCGGTGATCGGACCGTCGATAAACGAGTACGGCGCGCCGCCAGCGTTCTGCGTGCGCAGCTGGTCGAAGGTCGACTCGGCCTCCCACAACGCGAGCACGCGGTGCTCTAGCGCAATGTGGTCGGGCGTGGCGGGTACGGCGTCGTAGGAGCTCAAGGTGTTACGGAAGGTCGACGGTGTCGAACTCTACCGCTGAAGGCCCTCTAAGCCTCCGCACCACCCGGACCACGGCCATATCGTCGGGTCTGTTCATCGCACCAAAGCTCAAATGCAGCGTGCCGAGCGAGATAGCGCTCGATCGAGGCGAGACCGCCTTCAACCCAGACGCCCTCGTCCCACTGTTCGAGTCCGGTCAGGGAGGGCTCGTCGCCCCAGTCATCATCATCAAATGCCATTGCGATCGGGAGATTCGCGTAACCACCGCCGAGTCCTCCCCCGACTTAGGTACCGAGCAAACCGAGTGCTTCGCTCGTGCTTCTGAACGCGAGCAGTTCCCGCCCCGGGAGAGCGTCCAACGCGAACCACCGCAGTTCAGCAACGTCGTCCGCTGGCACCGGTTCCCCTGCCGTGATGTGCGCGACAAAGACGGCGTTGAGTGTGAAGTCTCCGTCGTCACCATAGATGTCAATCAAATGGCCCAAGAACCGATCAACGTGGATCTCGCAGCCGGTCTCCTCCGCGAGCTCTCGCACCGCACAGTCCTCGGGCCTCTCGTCCGGGTCACAGAACCCGCCCGGCAGATCCCACAGACCCAGCATCGGTTCGCG
>CANKHS010000013.1 GCA_947481755.1 Actinomycetota bacterium
CGCACAGTGAGGGAGGGCCTCCATGGCCGTTGTCGAGAGCAGGACGTTTAAGCGCCAAGATGGCAAGGACAAGGTGACCGGACTCGGTCGCTACACGGCAGACATGCAGCTCGCTGGCATGACGCACTGCAAGTTCCTCTATGCCGGCATCGCCAATGGTCGCATCACCCGCCTCGACACCAGCAAGGCCGAGGCTCTCGCCGGCGTATTCGCGGTCGTCACGCACGCCGACGTCCCCGACCTCCAGCACGGTCCGTACATCCAGGACCGTCGCCTGTTCGCGCGTGAGTGGGTGCGCTTCGAGGGCGAGATCATCGCCGCTGTCGCCGCCACGACACCTGCCGTCGCCCAGGCTGCACTCGACCTGATCGAGGTCGACATCGAGCCACTGCCAGTGATGAACGACATCGAAGAGTCGGCTGCCCCGGGCGCCGCGCTCGTGCACCCCGATTGGGAGTCGTACGGCGACTCCTTTGACATCGTGCGAGATCGCAACGACGCTGGCCGCTCCACGCTCGTCTTCGGCGACATCGACAAGGGCATGGCCGAGGCCGACACCGTCATCAGTGGTCGCTACGTGGCCGACATGCAGCACGCCGCCCCGATCGAGCCGCGCGCGATTATTGCCGAGTGGCATGGCGATCAGGTCACGATCTGGTCCTCAACGCAGGTGCCGTTCAACGCCCGCGCTGGTGTTGCCCACACGCTCGAGATGCCCGAGAACGCCGTGCGCGTGATCGTCCCCCACCTTGGCGGTGGCTTTGGTGGCAAGTGCGAGTTCCACTTCGAAGCCCACGTCGCCGCTGTCGCCCGCAAGGCGAAGCGCCCGACCAAGCTCGTCTTCTCGCGCCGCGAAGAGTTCATCGCACCCGACCATCGCCGCGAAGGCATGGTCATCACCCTCGAAACAGGCGTCAAGCGCGACGGCACGATTACCGGCCGCCGCGGCACGATCCTGATCGACAACGGTGCCTACACCGCCGACGGCGGCTTCTTCCCACAGCTTGCCGCGATGCACGCTGCCGGGCCGTACCGCATCCCAAGCTGCGACATCGAAGCCCGCATCGTTTACACGAACCACCAGCCTTCCGGCTCGGTGCGCGCTCCTACGGCGCCGCAGGTCAACTGGGCGCTCGAGCAGCACATGGACGTGATTGCCAAGGCAATCGGCATGGACCCGCTTGAGCTGCGCCGCAAGAATGTGGTTCAGGACGGCGACGCCACGGTCTCTGGCCAGGTCCTCGACCCCCACGGCGCCCCGCAGTGCCTCGATGCTGCCGCCGAGATGCTCGGCTACGGCAAGGACCTGCCCGAGGATGAGGCGATCGGCATGGCGATCGGTTGGTGGCCATCCTTCGGTTCCTCGTCGGGTGCGTACATCAAGTTCAACGGCGACGGCTCGGCGACGATCGTGACCGGCGCAATGGAGTGTGGATCTGGTGCCGTCATGGCGCTTCCGCGCCTTGCCGCCGACGTGCTCGGCATGCAGCCCGAGAACTTCTCGATCGTCTATCAGGACACCGAGGCTGGCCCGTACGACATGGGTGCCTCCGGTTCGCAGACGACCTTCAACAACGGTCGTGCTGTCGTTGCAGCTGCCAACGTGATCAAGACCCGCCTCTTCGAAATGGCGTCCGAGCGGCTCGAAGCCGCTGTGGGCGATCTCGAAGTTGCCGACGGCCTCGTGCGTGTCAAAGGCTCCCCCGACAAGAGCGTCAGCATCGTCGATCTGGCCGGCGAGGCCACGGGTGGCGACCAGCTGCTCGCAACCGGCTCGGGCGATGTTCCAGCTGCTCCCGAGGTTGAAGGCTCGGCCTGTGTCGGCCGGATGGGTATGGAGTCGTGGGTTGCCCCCACCTTCTTCTGCCATGCCGCGCACGTGAAGGTCGATCGTGAGACCGGTGTGGTGCGCGTGTTGGGTATTGCGGCAGCGCACGACTCGGGCACGATCATTAACCCGCTCGGCGCTGAGGGTCAGATCGAAGGCGGTGTCGTGATGGGCATCGGCCAGGCACTCCTCGAGGGATCGAAGATTTCCGAAGACGGCCTCATCCTCAACGCGGGTCTGTTGGAGTACAAGCTGCAGACGGCTGCAGATGTCCCACCGATCCAGATCGCCTTCGTCGGCCCAGCGGCTACCGATGGTGGTCCGAGTGGCGTCAAGGGCATCGCAGAGCCGCCGAGCGTTCCGACGCTCGCCGCGATCGGCAATGCCATCGCCAAGGTGATCGGCACGCACGTGCACGAGTTGCCCATGACGCCGAACCGCGTCTGGGACACGATCAACCGCTAGAGAGTGGAGGCGTCGGAGGGGGCTACCCCCTTCGACGCACCCTAGTCCTCGCCCGTGACCTTCTTGATCCGCTCACGGTTGCGCTTGGCCTTCTCGCGACGACGCTTGATGACTTCTTTGCGTCGCTCATTCTCTTTCGGCGAGTCGTTGATCACGAGTCGACCCGTGATATCGCCGTACAGGTTGCGGAAGACGAGGGCCGAGACAGGCCAGACGATGATCGTGGTGATGGCGAACGTGACCTGCTGCTGCAAGACCGAGCCGAGCGGCGTCAGCAAGATGCCAAAGCCGACAGCGACAGCGGCGATCACAATCACCAGGCCGAGTACACAGGCGTAGGTGCGCTTGAACCAACGTACGGTCGTGCGCATGCCCTGCCAGAGCGACCCGAACCCTGTCGCGTCGCCCGAGGCCGCGATAATCGGCGGGAAGGCGAGCAGCGGGTAAAACACGATCGCGACGAAGACAAGTTGCCAGATCAGCAGCGTGCCGACCGCGACCGTGACGACACCGGCGATCAAGAGCGAGCCAAGCCGTCCACGGAGGCTTCCCACCACGAGCATCGTGGCAAGCGACAGCACCATGAAGTTTCCCAGCGCGAAAGCGGCCGCATAGAACAGCCCTGCCCACAATCCTGGGATCGACGTGCCAGAGACAATCAGTTTGACGCCGAGCAGCGGCAGGCCACTGACAGCGGCAATCAGCAGATAGCCACCGAAGTTGACACCGAAGCGCCGGAAGGCGGCCTCGAAGTAGGCGCCGACGGGGTGCAGTGGACGACCAGTTGGACCGAGTGGTCCTTGTTCCACTTCGACAACGGGCTCGTCGAGGTCGTCATCGAGCTCGGTGACGTCGGACGACGCAGATCCGCGGCGGAACAAGCCCATGGTCAGACGGCCGCCTGTGCGGTCTCGACCGTGAAGACGATGGCGTCATCTGTGTCGTTGATTCCGGCAATCACACGGGCACCATCGCCGATATCGCCCTCGAGCAGGCGCAGCGCCAGCGGATTTTCCAGCAGGCGCTGGATTGCACGCTTGAGCGGTCGAGCGCCATACGTGGGATCGTAGCCCTCGCGAGCCAACAGATCCTTGGCAGCATCTGTCACCTCAAAGGCCACACGACGACCCTCAACGCGGCGCACGAGACGCTGGACCTGCAGGTCGACGATCTTGCGGATCTCGAGCTCGGTCAGCCGATGGAAGATCACTGTCTCGTCAATGCGATTGAGAAACTCGGGCCGGAACGTCTGCCGCAGCACACCATCGACACGATCACGGATCTCGTCGTGAGAGAGCTCGCCGAGCACAAACTCGGACCCGGCATTCGACGTCATGATCAGCACGGTGTTCGTAAAGTCGACGGTGCGTCCCTGACCGTCGGTCAGCCGACCGTCATCGAGCACCTGGAGCAAGACGTTGAAGACGTCGCCGTGTGCTTTCTCGATCTCGTCGAGGAGGACGACGGAATACGGGCGTCGCCGAATCGCCTCGGTCAGCTGGCCGCCCTCGTCGTATCCGACGTAGCCGGGTGGAGCACCAACCAGACGCGAGACGGAGTGGCGTTCCATGTACTCCGACATGTCGATGCGGATCATCGACTTTTCGTCGTCGAAGAGCAGCTCGGCGAGGGTCTTGGCCAGTTCGGTCTTGCCGACACCGGTCGGACCGAGGAACAGGAACGATCCGATCGGTCGATCCGGGTCGCCGAGTCCCGCACGCGAACGGCGGATTGCGTCGGAGACAGCAGAGATTGCCTCCTCCTGCCCAACGAGGCGCTCGTGCAGACGCTCCTCGAGCTGGACGAGTTTCTGCATCTCGCCCTCCATCAGACGCGAGACAGGAATCCCCGTCCAGGCGCCAACGACTGCGGCGATATCTTCCTCGTCGACCTCTTCTTTGAGCACCGAGCCATCTTTCTGCGCCTCGTCAAGCGCCGCCGTCTCGGCCACCAGTTCGGCTTCGTAGGCAGGCAGGTCGCCGTACGTCAATTTCGCAGCGCGCTGCAGATCGGCCTCACGCTCAGCGCGCTCGGCCTCGTTCTTGACGTCCTCGATCATGCTCTTGAGGCGACGGATCGAATCGATGTGGCGCTTCTCGAGCTCCCACCGCCCGCGCATCTCGTCGGCGATTTCCTGGAGTCCACCGAGCTCACTGGCGAGTGCCTCGCGGCGCTCGGCCGAGATGACATCGGTCTCCTTGGCGAGGGCTGCATCCTCGATTTCGATTCGTACGATGCGTCGCTCGATCTCGTCGAGCTCGGTCGGACGCGAATCAATTTCGATGCGCAGACGGCTGGCGGCCTCATCGATCAGGTCGATGGCCTTATCGGGGAGGAAGCGATCGGCGATGTAGCGATCCGACAGCATCGCGGCAGCCACGATTGCGCTGTCCTGAATGCGCACACCGTGGTGGACCTCGTAGCGCTCCTTGAGTCCACGAAGGATGCCAATCGCATCCTCCACGTTTGGCTCGCCCACGAGCACAGGTTGGAACCGGCGAGCCAGGGCCGCGTCCTTCTCGACGTGCTTGCGGTACTCATCGAGCGTTGTCGCACCGATCGCGCGCAGCTCGCCGCGCGCCAGCATTGGCTTGAGCAGGTTGGCCGCGTCGACGGCGCCCTCGGCCGCTCCGGCACCGACGACGGTGTGGAGCTCGTCGATAAAGAGCACGATCTGGCCCTCAGCCGCCGTGACCTCGCCGAGCACAGCCTTGAGCCGCTCCTCGAACTCGCCACGGAACTTCGCCCCCGCCAGCAGTGCACCCATATCGAGTGCCCAAATCTTGCGGCCGCGCAGACTCTCCGGCACGTCACCCGCGACGATACGCATGGCGAGGCCTTCGGCGATGGCCGTCTTGCCAACGCCCGGCTCGCCGATCAGCACCGGATTGTTCTTGGTTCGTCGCGAGAGGACCTGGACGACACGACGGATCTCGTCGTCGCGGCCGATCACGGGATCGACCTTGCCCGCCTCGGCGGCCGCGGTGAGATCGCGCGCGTACTTCTGCAGCGCGTCGTAGAGATCCTCGGCGTTAGGGTCGGTCACACGCTTGCCGCCTCGGATGTTCTTGAGCCCGTCCAAGAGCGCGTTCTTGGTGACGTTCTGACGGCGCAGAATGTCTTTGGCTGCACCCGAATGCTCGGCGAGTGCGATCAGGACATGCTCGGAGGCGACGTAGTCGTCGCCCATTTCCTGTGATTCCTTCGTGGCGCGCTCGAGCGTCTCGCGCAGTGCCAGTGAGGCCTGTGGCGAGGTGGCGGCACCCTGCATGCTCGGCAGCTTTTCGAGGGCGTCGTCGGTTTCGCGACGCAGCGTTTCCACGTCAGCACCGGCGCCGCGCAAGAGCGACTCGGCAACGGAGCCCTGCTCGGCCAGCAGGCCAGCCAAGAGGTGCAGAGGGGTCAATTCGGGATTACCGGCGACGCGGGCGCGTTCGGCTGCTGTGCCGAGCGCCTCCTGCGCCTTAACGGTCAATTTGGTGGGATCCATGATGGAAGTTCCTCAGGTAGGTATCAGATACGGGAAGTGGTTCAACGCATGCGCCGGCGGCGGATTACAAGCTCCGCGCCAGGCGGTGGGATATACGGCACGATCTCGTGTCGGTAGGAGCGATGCACGCTCTCGACCTCAGTCTGCATCACTCGGGCGGCCTCATCGAGCGCGGCTCCTAGGTCGGCGACCTGCTGCTCTAGCTGGTGCACGCGATCTTCAAGCGCGAGGACATGCTCGACACCTTGGAGGGACAGACCGAGGCCCGAGGCGAGCTCGGTGATCCGCCGCAGGCGCATCAGTTCGGCATCCGAGTAGAGGCGCGTGCCGCCAGCCGTGCGACGCGGACGGACGAGGCCCCGGGTTTCGTAGAGCCGTAGCGTCTGTGGGTGCATGCCGACGAGCTCGGCCGCCACGCCAATCATGTACTTGGGGGTGTCTTCGTTCACGAGAACAGCTCCGCCCGCGGATCCGTGCCACCATCGAGCGCAGCAAACTTCTCGAGTGCCTCGGTCTGCTGGGTCGAGAGCCCGGTCGGCACGATCAACTTGAGCCGGACCAGGAGCGAGCCATCGTCGCCGCTCGTCGAGGGTGCGCCGAGACCACGGACGCGCAGCATCTTGCCGTCGACCGAGCCCGCCGGGACCTTGACGCGCACCTTCTCGCCAAGTGGCGTCGGCACGTCGATCTCTGCGCCCAGCGCCGCCTCGGGAAAGGTGACGGGAACCTCCACGATGATGTCTTTTCCGCGTCGCACAAAACGCTCCGACGGCAGCACCTGCACGACGACCCAGAGATCGCCGGGCGACCCACCACTCTCGCCATCAAGGCCTTTGCCTCGCACACGAATGCGTGCGCCGTCGGCGATGCCGGCGGGGATCTTGACGGTGTAGCGCTTGGTCCGACGTTGGCGACCAGAGCCCTTACAGGTTGCGCAGGGCTTCTCGACAATCGAGCCCTGCCCACCGCAGCGCATGCAGGCCTCGGCGATCGCAAAGAACCCCTGGTTGACTTGCCGTTCGCCCGAGCCGCCACAGTCGGGACACGTCGTGCGCGACGTGCCAGCGGCTGCCCCCGTGCCCGAGCAATCCGCACAGTTGACGTCCTTGTCGACCGGCACCGTCACACGGGCGCCCCGCAATGCGTCGTCAAACGACAGCGTCACGCGCGTCTCGAGGTCGACACCACGTCGGGCAGGTCGTCGGCCTCGCCCGGCGCTTGGGCCACCACCACGACGGCGTCCGAAAAGATCGCCAAAGAGGTCGGAAATGTCGAAGCCACGATCTTGGGCGAAGTCGCGAAAATCGTTGGGGTCAAACCCCTGTGCGCCCGTGCCACCCGAGGCGCCGAACTGGTCGTAGGCCTTGCGCTTATCGGGGTCGGACAACGTGTCGTGCGCTGCCGAGATCTCCTTGAAGCGCTCTTCTGCCTTGGGGTCATCCGGGTTGGCGTCGGGGTGATGCTTGCGGGCCAACTTGCGATAGGCCTTCTTGATCTCGTCCGCAGACGCCGTGCGCGAAACCTCAAGCACCTCGTAGAGATCACGCATTACGCACGACCTCGACAAGACCGGCGGGATCGACCGGAGACAACACGATGCGGCGGCCACCGACCTTGATCAGCACCGTTCGGCGTACGTCCGTCACGAAGGCGCGCGTCCAGCCGCCACCGGCGACACGAAAGCGGCCGCGATAGCCATACAGGCCACCCGACCCGAGGCGAAGCCCAAGCCGTGCCTTCTCGGTATGCGGCTCGATGCGACCCGTGATCCGCGACGAGCCACGGCGGCGCTCGATAATCAGGGCATCGCGCTCGAGGTGGTACGCCACAGGTTGTGTGACGCGTAGCCAGAGGCCGATCGCACCCAGCAGGAATCCTGCCGACAACATCGCTCCGGCATGCAACGCGTTACCACTCGAAACGCCCACGCCCGTACCAACCCATGCGAGCAGGACGACGCACCAGAAGATGCCGGTGATGACCTTCTCGGCACCGCCCAGAGGGGCAGCGTCGATCGTGACGGGGGCGACGCTCAGGATGCGCCTCCGGCAACCACCACACGGGCGGGTCGCAACACGCGATCACCAAGCAGGAAGCCCTTTTGGAGCACCTGCAGGACGGTGCCATCAGGGGCATCCGCCGGCTGAGACAGCAAGGCCTCGTGACGGTGTGGATCGAACATCTCGCCCGTCGGGTCGAGCTCGGCCACACCTTCGCGCTCGAGCAACGTCCAGAGTGCACGATGGACCAATGCCACGCCGTTGGCGATGGCATCGTTCTCGGCGGTTTCAAACGCCTCGAGCGCGCGCTCAAGATCGTCAAAAACCGGCAAGAGGTCACGCAAGAGACGTTCGGCTGCGCGCTCGCGCAACTCCTCGTGCTCACGCGCCATGCGCTTCTTGTAATTGTCGAATTCGGCTGCGAGTCGTCGCAGCTGATCGAGATAGTCGTCGCGGTCGCGCTCGGCCAGAGTCAGCGGATCGAGCTCTTCTTCGACGAGCTCGGCCTCAACCTCCGAGACGATCGGCTCCTCCCCGCCCTCGGCGGGGAGGTCCGAATCTACCGGGTCGTGCGCGCTCATTTCTCGGCCGTGGCGGTATCGGGATCGACAACCTCAGCGTCTTCGATGATTTCCTCGTCGGACTCATCGTCGGCAGCGGAGGCACCATCACCCGAGGGTGCGGACTCCTGAGCATCCTTGTAGACCTGCTCAGCCAGGGCGTACGACGCCTCTTGCAGCGCGTCGGCCTTCTGTCGAATCGCGACAGGATCCGAGCCTTCGAGCGCGGTGCGGAGTTCTGCCGCCGCCGTCTCGATCTTGCCCTTGACCTCATCGTCGACCTTGTCGCCATGCTCGGAGACGGTCTTCTCGGTCTGGTAGAGCAACTGCTCAGCCGTGTTCTTGGCCTCGACAAGGTCACGTGCGCTCTTGTCTTCGTCGGCGTGCGCCTCGGCGTCCTTGACCATCTGCTGGATTTCAGACTCGTCGAGCCCCGAGCCGCCTTCGATGCGAACCTGCTGCATCTGGCCGGTGCCCTTGTCAGTCGCGGAGACGTTGAGGATGCCGTTGGCATCGATGTCGAACGTCACCTCGACCTGAGGCATACCGCGCGGTGCGGCCGGGATGCCAACGAGCTGGAACTTGCCGAGTGTCTTGTTGTAGCCGGCGATCTCGCGCTCACCCTGGAGCACGTGGATCTCAACAGACGTCTGCCCGTCTTCGGCGGTCGAGAAGACCTCGGACTTACGGGTTGGGATCGTCGTGTTGCGCTCGATCAGCTTCGTCATCACGCCACCCTTGGTCTCGATGCCGAGGGAGAGCGGTGTGACGTCGAGCAGGAGGACGTCCTTGACGTCGCCGCGCAGAACGCCAGCCTGGATTGCGGCGCCGATCGCGACGACCTCGTCCGGGTTGACACCACGATGCGGATCCTTGTTGGTGATCTCTTTGACCTTGTCCTGAATCGCGGGCATACGGCTCATGCCACCGACGAGGATCACGTCATCAATATCGGCCGCTGTCAGACCTGCATCGGCAAGAGCCTGCTTGGTCGGGCCAACGGTGCGCTCAACGAGGTCGCCAACGAGCTCCGTCAACTTCGAGCGCGAAAGCGCCATGTCGAGGTGCTTCGGACCCGAGGCGTCCGCCGTGACGAAGGGCAGGTTGATCTGCGTCGACTGCGTCGAGGACAGCTCAATCTTGGCCTTCTCGGCGGCCTCGTAGAGGCGCTGCAAGGCAAGGCGGTCGGCCGCGAGGTCGATGCCCTGGTCCTTCTTAAACTCCGCGACCATCCAGTCGACGATTGCCTTGTCGAAGTTGTCGCCGCCGAGGTGGTTGTCACCCGCGGTGGCCTTGACCTCGAAGACGCCGTCGGCGAGCTCGAGGACGGACACATCAAAGGTGCCGCCGCCGAGGTCGAAGACGAGCACTTTCTGCTCGCCCTCCTTGTCGACGCCGTAGGCGAGGGCAGCAGCCGTCGGCTCGTTGATGATGCGCAGGACGTTGAGGCCCGCAATGCGGCCGGCGTCCTTCGTGGCCTGACGCTGAGCGTCGTTGAAGTAGGCCGGCACCGTGATCACGGCATCCGTGACCTGTTCACCGAGCTTGGCCTCGGCATCGGCCTTCAGCTTCTGGAGAATCATCGCCGAGATTTCCTCGGGCGAGAACTCGCTGTCGTCGGCCGAGACCTTGGCGTCGCCGTTGGGGCCCGAGATGACCTTGTACGGGATCATCGTCATCTCTTCAGACACCTCGGACGACTTGCGTCCCATGAAGCGCTTGATCGAGAAGATGGTGTTTTCTGGATTGGTGACAGCCTGCCGCTTGGCGGGGCTGCCGACGAGGCGCTGGCCATCTTTGGCAAACGCGACGACAGACGGCGTGGTGCGGCCGCCTTCAGCGTTCTCAATGACAGACGGTTCGCCGCCTTCAAGAACGGACATACACGAGTTGGTGGTACCGAGATCGATTCCGATTACGCGACCCATAAGGGATAAGCCTCCGTGGAGATGGGATGAGGGGATGGAAGTGCAGGCGCCGAGAAGTGGCGCGTGACCACACTCTATTACCTGAGTGCCTCAATATCAAGTTTTCTTTTTGTAAAGATTCACATTTTGGTGAGCGGAAATTCCCACTCCGCCGCTCCAGCGAGTACGATCACGGTATGCGTCGTCTACTTCCAGCCCTCGCGCTTGTCCTGACATTGACGATCTTTACGGCCTCTGCGCAGGCTGCCGCCCGCCTCAGTGCCGCCCAGGTTGCAACGGCGATGACCGCGCGTCACGCCTTTGTGCAGCCGGGTGTCTCGCCAAAGCCTGATATCGCAGCCCTAACGGCTGTCGCCGCAGCGAACCCCTCGTTCTATCTCGTCGTACTGGCCAGGCCGATTGCTGGCGCAACCAATGCCAGGAGTTCTGCCCGGCTGCTTGCTCAGGCCCTCCAGGCCAAGGATCCAAAGGCCACAGTCGGATTGATCACCAAAGGCAAGCTCGGTGGAGCGTCGCTCAGTTATCCCCAAGATCGCATCAACAAGGCCGTTGCCGACACCGGCGCAGTTGCTGCGACAGACCCGGTTGGCTCGCTGACGAGCTACGCCGCTGCCGTCACCAAGCCGAACAAGAATCCCGACGACACCGGCGCCGGCGGAAGCGGTGGCCGTCCCTGGTGGCAGTGGGTCGTCGTACTGCTCTTGCTCGGAGCCATCGCGCTCGTCGTCTTACGCATCCGTGCGCGCTCGAATGAGCAGCGTCGCCGGCGTCGTGGTGGTTCGATTTGGACGGCACGCGAGTTTCACCTCGACCGCCTCGAGAGTCTCGCTGCGCGCCACACCGCACTGACGGGTGAGACCGCCACGAGCGATGGGCCCAAATCCGACGATCCCGAAGCGGCCGACCACCTTCAGACCGCTGGCGCTCGCTTGCTTGCACTGAGGCGCACGCTGCCGGCACTCACCTCGCCCCGCGAACTACGCACCGTCGCGGGCGAACTCGATGCCGTTGAATGGGAGATTCTCTGGGTCGAATATCGCATGGCCGACCATGCGCCTCCCGCCACCATCGCACCCGGCTTCCCCGGTCTCTGCTTCTTCTCCCACGAACACGGACTCGGCACTGAGGCGATCGAGCTACGCAAGCCCGACGGCACGATCAACACGGTCTACGTCAGTCCCGAAAACCGTCTCGCGCTCGAACGGGGCGACGCTCCGGAGGTCTCGCTCGTCCACGTCGGCTCCCGCATGATCCCCTGGCCCGCTGCACCATCTTGGTACGGCGCCTACGGCTGGAGCCCCGACGACCTGCCAGGCCTCGAGTACAACGGCGAGCAAATCTGGGGTATCGATGGTCCCGAGCGCGACGAAGAGCCACCAGCAGACGAGGCCAGTAGCGACCTGACACCTCCTCCCGCAACGGCCTCCGGCGTCGTCGCCACACAGGACGGCGAGCTTGCGCTACCCGAGGAAGAGGCCACGAGCGCCTGGAACCCTGAGACCGACGCCGCCTTCGAAGAAGTGGCGGATGTCGCCGTCCCTCCTGAGGCGGCGCCCCCGATCATGGCTCCCCCCGCACTACCTGTCGCTGAACCCGCGCCAGACCAGGCCTTCGAGGAGCTTGACCTCCCAGCACCGACGGGCCTGATCGAGGAGCCGAGCAGCGAACCCGAGGCCTCTGAAGAACTCTTTCCCCCACCACCCTCGCCACCTGTGATCGACGATGGCGAAGACACCATGGACGGCACGCGCCTTCCCCCAGCAGGTGGAGACGCAACGCTCGATTGGGATCCATTCAGTGATCAGGAGCCACCGGCAGACGGTTCGCAGCACTAACGGTGGCCCACCATCGCTGGTATTGGGGAGTGGTAATTCGCGTCGACTCGGCGCGCGAGTTGTTGTCGGTGATCGCAGACGATGTTGATGGCGAGGACGTACGCGCCCGAGATCCACGCACGGGACACATCACACTGTTCTACGCCCCACTCCGCGGCCGTCGAGACGCACCCGAACTCGCCGAGCGCGTCCGCGCCGCAGCTGCTGCAATCGAACCGTTTTCCGTCAAATGCGCGGGCTTCGGCGAATTCGCCTCGCCCATTCGTCCTGTCGCCTGGCTTGGAGTTCAACAAGGGGTTGACGAACTCCTAACCCTGCGCGAGAGCCTCTGCCGCTGCGACCAGGACTGCCACCGCCATGCGTTCGTCCCGCACCTCACCCTGGCCTACGGCGAAGAGGCGGCAACCTACGCGGGGGTCCACGAGAAACTTCGAGAGCACGCGGGATCTGCTGCCTGTACGACACTCGTTGATGCCGTCTGGATTGCAGGATTTCCGCAGAACGGCCATCCTGCCCGCGACCTGCGCTACGTCGAACGTGTGCCCTTCGCTGGGCAGTAGGCTCTCGCGCCACTACACTAACGGGATGCGCCCGCCGCTCACCGATTCGTTCGACCGCCACATCGAAAGCGTTCGTGTTTCGATTACGGATCGCTGTAACTTTCGCTGCAAGTACTGCATGCCAGCTGAGGGACTACCGTGGCTCCAACGCACGGAGGTACTGTCGTTTGAGGAGATCGAACGACTCGCCACGATTCTCGCCTCGATGGGTGTCAGCCATGTGCGTCTCACGGGCGGCGAACCACTCGTTCGCCGCGATGTGCCCGATCTAATCGAGCGCCTCGTTAAGGTGCCCGGACTCAAGGACCTTGCCCTGACGACCAACGGCGTCGCGTTGCGCACGCTCGCCGGACCACTCGTCGATGCTGGCCTGCGCCGCATCAACGTCTCGCTCGACAGCCTCGACCATTCGCGCTTTGCCGAGATTACGCGCCGCGACATGCTCGACCGCGTCCTCGAAGGGCTCGAGGAGGCGGAGCGCTACCCCGAACTGCGCCCCATCAAGGTCAACTGCGTGGCGATGCGCGGCTTTACGGAGCCCGAGGTCATCGCCTTCGCGGAACTCGCGCGCCGCAAGCCCTACACCGTGCGCTTCATTGAGTTTATGCCGCTCGATGCCGACCGCACGTGGCGCAAGGAAGATGTTTTGACCGGCGCCGAGATTCGCGCCATGATCGAGACCGTCTACCCGTTGGTGCGTGTACCTGCTGCCGCCTCGTCCACAGCTGAACGCTGGGCCTTCGCGGATGGAACAGGCGAGATGGGCTTCATCAACCCTGTCTCCGAACCGTTTTGCTCGTCGTGTGATCGCATTCGCATTACGGCCGAAGGCTCTCTCCGTACGTGCCTATTCTCGATGGAAGAGACCGATCTGCGCACGCCATTGCGCTCCGGCGCAACGGATCTCGAAATCGAGATGCTCATCCGCCAGGCGGTCCAGGCCAAGCGCATGAAGCACCAGATCGGCGAGGCTGGATTCGTCCGCAGCGCTCGCTCGATGAGCCAAATCGGCGGGTAAGCCCGCTCGGTCGACTCTGCGCGAGCCGATCACGACGAGTACCATTGTCCTGTGAGCACGCCCGCTACGAGCCCCATTCGCCGCGCAGTCAACCGTGTTGGGCGCTTGCTCCCTCGTGGCTGGCGTGATTTCTGGCTCCAGTTTGCGATCTTCTGGTCGTTTTACGTGGCCTACGAGGGATCGCGCACGCTTGCACAGAGCGACCGCTACGTCGCGATGCGTAACGCCCTCGACGTCGTGCGCGCCCAACAGGTCCTCGGCATCGACTGGGAGCGTGGTGTTCAGGTTTGGGCTATGAACGCGCCCGGCATTGTCATGACCATCGCGAACTGGACGTACTTCAATTGCCAGTTCACGATCACCTACGCGCTGCTCTTGTTCATCTACTTCCGCCGAAACCACGCCTTCTACTTCATTCGCAATGCACTGCTCGCAACGAGTTTCGCCGCGCTGCTTGGCTATGTCCTGCTCCCAACCGCGCCACCGCGCATGCTCGGCGGACTTGGCTACGTCGACACACTCCGCGAGACGTCGGTCAATCACAACACGAGTGTCGTCCAATGGTTTGCAAATCCGTATGCCGCGATGCCCTCGCTCCACACGGCCTACGCAGTGATTATCGGTTGTGCTGGCGTACTCGTTTTCGCCCACCCCGTTTTGCGGGCCATTTGGGCGCTGTACCCGGCGTTGGTCGTCTTCTCGATTATTGCCACTGCGAACCACTGGTTTCTCGACGCAACAGTCGGCGCCTTCGTCGCGCTCTTTGCGTTGCTCTTTGCCTTCGCCGTGAGTCGCGGGCGCATACCCACACTGCCCCATGCGCCGAGTGCGGGCAAAACCGCACCGCCGCCAACGCTCGGTAGCGACCCGCTGCCACAACGCGCGTAGGCGACCGCTCGTCGGTCGTTGCCTACCGCTCGTCGGTCGCGCTCTCAACCTGACGAGCGCGCGCCGTATCTTTTGGCTATGGGCGTAGAACGACTCCAGCAGGAATATACGGACGGCACGCGCCGTGTCATCGCCAGCATCATGGCGCGCATCACGCGCATTCCTGTGACCGCGAACCAGGTCACGATCGCCGGCTTTGTCCTCAACGCAATTGCCGCCGTCCTCGTCTACCGCGAGGCCTACATCGCTGGTGGCGTGTTGTTCCTGGTCGGTTCGATCCTCGATATCTTCGACGGCGCTGTGGCTCGTGCCCGCGGCGAAGCCGGCCCGCGCGGCGCCATGTTCGATTCGATTCTCGATCGTTTCTCTGAGGCGATCATGCTCGGCGCCATCGCGCTCGTGTTTGCGCGTGACGGAAACGAAATCGCGCTGATCGCGGTTATCGCTGCACTCACCAGCTCGTTTATGACGTCGTATCTCCGTGCTCGCGCCGAGGCGCTTGGACTCGATGGTACGCATGGCGTGATGGCACGCGCCGAGCGCGTCGTTCTGATCGCCGCAGCACTCTTGTTCGCCCCACTCGGCGCTCTGCCGTGGGGCATCATCCTGCTCGCCATTCTCTCGACCGTCACTGTCGTGCAGCGTGCTCGTCACGTTCTGCGCCAGCTTTAAATCAACAGCTAGATCACCACCTAGATCCACACCACTCGGAGGAGTCACCACGTGTCTACACCCCAGAATCGCGTTCGTCGTCGTTCGGACGGCAAGGTTCGCGTCGCTATCGTCGGCGTCGGCAACTGCGCATCGTCGCTCGTTCAGGGCGTTGAGTACTACAAGAATGCCGATCCCAAAGAGACCGTCCCGGGGCTGATGCACGTCAATCTGGGTGGGTATCACATTCGCGACATCGAGTTTGTCGCGGCATTTGATGTCGACAAGGAGAAGGTCGGCAAGGACATCGCCGACGCGATCTTCTCGGGCCAGAACAACACGATCAAGTTCTCGAAGGTGCCCAAGACTGGCGTCAAGGTCCACCGTGGTATGACCCACGACGGCATTGGCAAGTACCTGTCTGAGGTCATCACGAAGGCGCCGGGCGAGACTGCTGACGTCGTCCAGATCCTCAAGGACACGAAAGCCGACGTCGTCGTTTCGTACCTCCCGGTTGGTTCGGAGGAAGCAACGAAGTGGTACGTCGAGCAGGCACTGGCTGCCGGCGTTGCGTTCGTCAACAACATTCCCGTCTTCATTGCCCGCGAGTCGTATTGGGCCAAGCGCTTTAAGCAGGCTGGCCTGCCGATCATTGGCGACGACATCAAGAGCCAGGTTGGCGCGACGATTACGCACCGCATGCTCGCCACGCTGTTCGAGGATCGTGGTGTTCACCTCGAGCGCACGTACCAGCTGAACGTCGGTGGCAACACGGACTTCTTGAACATGCTCGAGCGCGAGCGTCTCGAGTCGAAGAAGATCTCGAAGACGAATGCTGTCACGTCGCAGATTGATCACGACATGGGTGCCGAGAATGTTCATATCGGCCCGTCCGATCACATTCCGTGGCTGACCGACCGCAAGTGGGCGTACATCCGCCTTGAGGGTCGCGCCTTCGGCGATGTGCCCTTGAACGCCGAGCTCAAGCTTGAGGTTTGGGACTCGCCGAACTCTGCTGGCATCGTGATCGACGCTGTGCGACTGATCAAGCTCGCCCTCGACAATGGCATCTCGGGTCCGCTCGAGTGGCCTTCTGCCTACCTGATGAAGTCGCCTCCGGTCCAGCATCGCGACGAACTCGCGCGCGAAGAGGTCGAGGCGTTCATCCGCAAGTACGGTAAGAAGCGCCCAGCCGCCACGGCCGCCAGGCGTGCACCGGCAAAGGTTGCTGCCAAGCGGGCGCCCGCGAAGAAGGCTCCTGTCAAGGCTGCTGCGCGGAAGGCTCCGACCAAGGTCGCGGCCAAGAAGGCTCCCGTCAAGGCTGTCGCCAAGAAGGCTCCCGTCAAGGCTGTCGCCAAGAAGGCGCCGGCGAAGGCCGCTGCAAAGCCAGCCGCCAAGCGGACGGCAACGAAGGCGAAGCCCGCAGCACGCAAGCGCTAAGCCCGACGGCACTTCCCCCTGCTCGTTGACGGCGGGTGGTTCGAACTTCGGTTCGAGCCACCCGCCGTTGTCGTTTTCTCGTCCGAGGCGACATTTTGGGCCCGGGCCCAAAATGTCGCC
>CANKHS010000014.1 GCA_947481755.1 Actinomycetota bacterium
ACCGCAAGCGTCTTTGTGGCGGCATCGACGGCGGGCAGGGCGGCATTGCACTCGGCCTGCGTTGCGTAGACGGCGTTGTAGAACGGAATGATCCAGACCGAGGCGTTGTTCGGAGCTGCGACGGTGACGGTCTGCAGCGTCACCTGTCCACGAGGGGCTTTCGCCGCGCTGGCAGCAGCGGCCTGCGACATCCCGCCAGTCTCACCAATGCTCGTGACGCTGCTTGGAATCGCGACACTTGTGCCGGGCCGCGCCGAAGCGGTGGCCGTAAGGGCAAGGAGGAGCGCCAAGGCGCTGACAGTGATGAGGGCAGACTTGGCGTTTCGCATGACTTGATTATCGCACGGGTTGACGACTGCAGCCGACGCGTACGGTCGGCTGGATTACCAGTGATTCCAGCGAACGACCTCGGACAGATCGCCACGTGCCGCGGCTTTGAAGTCCGTTCCGAGCGTGTAGCCAAGCGTGATGAGCGATGTCTGCGTGACCTCAGCGAAAGGAATGCCAAGGATTTCGGCGACCTCGCGCTCGTAGGCCAGGTGCAGTGTTGTCCAACACGTTCCCATGCTGCGGGCTCGTGCTGCGAGGCAGAAACTCCAGCCGGCCTGCACGATCGAGCCATACATCGCGGACTGGCTATCGGCGGGCAACTCGGTGAGTCGACCGGAGACGCAAGGAATCACGAAGGCAGGTACCTCATGGAAACGGTCCGCAAGATACTGCGCCGAGGTGCGCATACGCCCCTGTGGGGTCGCCAGCGCCTCGGCGTCCGGCATCGGCCCGGCGTACGCGGCATAGCTCTTGCGGTACAGCTCGGCAATCGCGAGCTTCGTAGCGGCGTCCGTGACGATGACGAACTGCCACGGCTGCGAATTCGAGGCTGTCGGTGCCTGCAGTGCCATCGCCATGCACTCCTCGATTACCTCGCGCTCGACGGGGCGATCGAAGTCGAGCCGTTTGCGCACGGCGCGGGTTGTCGAGAGAAGTTGGTCGGGATCGAGCGGCAAGAGGTCCATGGCCAGAGCCTACCCGAGCAGAGTATGCGTGCGATCATCTGTGGCAATAAACGGAGGTAGCGATGAGTGCACATCAGAGAGCCGTGGAACGGGGTCTTCTCGACGTCGATCTCGAGACGATGTACGGCCTGCCTGAGCCGTCGGGTGCAAAGTTCGTCTCTCACGTCGCGCATGGTGATCTGCTCTACCTGTCTGGCACCGTTGCAACCACGGGTGGCGATGCCTATTTACCCGGCATTCTCGGTGCGGACCTCACGATTGACCAGGGACGAGAGTCGGCACGCCTCGCCTGTGTTGAGTCGCTCCGCGTGATGGCTTTTGCGCTCGGATCGCTCGATCGCGTGGTGCGTATGATCACACTCAACGGCTACGTCAACTCGACGCCTGCGTTTATCGAGCAGCCTCGGGTCATCAATGGAGCGACCGAACTCTTAGTCGAGATCTTTGGTGACGGTGGACTCTGCGCGCGAGCGGCACTTGGGTGTCAAGGGCTCGCGTTGAATGCCTCGGTAGAACTCGTCATGACGGTGCAGTTCGATGGTGGTGACGTGCGCAGTGCACTGCCAACCCCAGCGGCGCGGCAGGACGCGTAAGCGCCGAGGGGGGACGTCGATAGCGCGCCCTAGGCACCGGGGTGTCCACCCGATACTCTTGCCGCTGAAAGCGCGATTTGTGCTGCAGGTCGAGTGGGGAGGCTGAGGATGAACGTACCGAGTGCAACGCAGGCTGATACTGAGCCGAACGATTATCACGTCGGCAAGGTTGTCGCCCTCGCAATTGTCGCAGCGCTTGGCGGATTCCTCTTCGGTTACGACAGCTCGGTCATCAACGGTGCCAACAAGGCCGTCTTTGCACAGTTCGACATCACCGACGGCTTTCTCCAAGGCTTTGTCGTCTCGATCGCACTGCTCGGCTCCGCCGTCGGTGCGTTTGTGGGGGGCCGGCTCGCGCAGAGGTTTGGTCGACGCCGCGTGATGATCGTTGCCGCGGTTCTCTTCCTGATCGCCGGAATTGGTACGGGGCTGCCAATCGGTATCGCCGACTTTATGTTGTGGCGCGTCGTCGGCGGCTTCGCGATTGGTCTTGCCGCTGTGGTCTCGCCGATGTACATCTCGGAGATCGCTCCCGCAGATGTCCGGGGTCGGCTCACCTCGCTCTTTCAGTTCGCCATCGTGATTGGCATCTTCGCGACGCAACTCGTCAATCAGGTCATCGTCACGATCGCCGACGGCAGCGCCTCGAATGACCTTGGTCCGCTGCAGGCCTGGCAGTGGATGTTCATCCTGATGGTCGTCCCCGCCGCGATCTACGGTCTGTTGGCTGCTCGACTCCCCGAATCGCCTCGGTACCTTGTCGAAGTCGATCGTTTCGATGAGGCCAAGGTCGTGCTGGAGCGGATCTTTATGGGTGATGTGATGCCAAAGATCCAGAGCATTCGTTCCTCCATTGATACAGAGGCGAAGCCAACCCTGAGTGACCTGCTCAGTAAGAAGCACCTGTTGTTGCCGATCGTCTGGCTTGGCCTTGGCTTGGCAATCTTCCAACAGTTCGTCGGCATCAACGCCGTCTTCTATTACTCAAATCTGATCTGGGCCTCGGTCGGCTTCGATGAGACAGAGGCCTTTACGACCTCGACGATCATCAGCGTCGTCAACGTTGTGTTTACCGTCGTTGCGATCCTCCTGATCGACCGCGTTGGGCGCAAACCGCTTCTCCTGGTTGGTTCGGTGGGGATGGCCGCAACGCTCGGCACGCTGGCGGTTGTCTTCGCGACCGCACCGAAGATCGTGGCGGGCGCCGGGGTTGCCGAGTCGACGGTTGGCAATCCGATCTTGTCGCATGACCTCGGCATCGTCGCCGTCGTCTCGCTCAACCTCTTCGTGGCCTTCTTCGCGGCGACGTGGGGACCGATCGTCTGGGTCTTGCTCGGCGAGATGTTCCCAAACTCGATTCGCGCTGCCGCACTCAGCATCACCGTGATGGCGAACTGGATTGCGAACTTCATCGTCTCGGAGACGTTCCCCGAGCTCGCCAAGGCGTCGCTCGGGATCGCCTACGGGCTGTTTACCCTCTTCGCCGTCTTGTCATTCTTCTACGTCTGGCGGTTCGTCAAAGAGACAAAGGGTGCCGAGCTCGAGTCAATGGGTGGCCTGGACGAGCAAGCCGCGTAGGTCGCGAACGCAGTGCGAGCGAGCGGTTAGTTCTCGGGGTTTGCAGCCGCGAACCGGGCGCGTCCCGCGATAATGATCGCCTCGGCGGCATCGCGGTCTTCCCAACCGTCGATCGTCACCTTCTTGTTCTCCTCAAGGTCCTTGTAGACCGAGAAAAAGTGTGCGATCTCTTCGAGCAAAGCCGGGTTGATGTCCTCGACATGCTCTTTATGCGACCACGACGGGTCGTCGTGAGGAATCATCAGCAGCTTTGGATCGTCACCCGCCTCGTCGATCATGTGCAGCACACCGATTGGATCGCAGGGGATCAGGCAGCCGGGAAACGTCGGTTCTGTCAGCAGCACCAGGACGTCGAGCGGGTCGCCGTCCTCGCCGAGCGTGTCGAGCAGAAAACCGTAATCCGTTGGGTAGTGCGTGCTACCACGCAGGGTGCGGTCGAGCACGACCGTCCCGTACGTCTCGTCGAACTCGTATTTGTTGCGACTCCCCTTGGGGATCTCGATGTACGCGACAGGCTGGGTCTTCGGGGTGTGCTTCACGTACCGGATCCTCTCACATCACGCATCGACGCGGCGACGGCGAGTGTCGGCGGCCTCGGTCTAGGCGCTGATACCCTCTTGGCGTGTCGCTGAAAAAGGTCATCCTCGTCGCCATCGGTGTCGTTGTACTCGCGATCGGACTTTCCTCCCTCGCACACCGCGTGGCTGACGCGCGCCAGCAGGACAGTCTCGACGCCTTCTACGCCACGCCAGCTGGAGTCGCGGCGGCCAAGCCGGGTACCGTGTTTCGCGTCGAGACGCTCGACGCAGCACCTGTCGCTGGCGCGTCCTCCTTTCGCATTCTCTACCGCACGGAGCGACCAAACGGAACCGCGGCGGTCTCCGGTGCCATGGTCTTCGTGCCAATTACTCCCGCGCCGGCAACGGGGCGCCCAGTGCTCGCCTATGCCCACGGCACGATCGGTCAGGGTCGCGGCTGTGCCCCATCGCGGCGCAGAGATCCTGTCGGATCGAATACCTGGTACGCGCAGGCGATTGCCTCGGGGTTTGTCGTTGTCGCGACGGATTACGCGGGTATTGGTACTGCTGGTCCCAACCTATTTTTGATTGGACAGGCCGAGTCGCTGGATATCGTCAATTCGGTTCGAGCCCTCGACCAGGTGCCGGGCGCGAACCCTGGCCAGAAGTGGGCCGTTTTCGGACACTCCCAAGGTGGGCACTCTGCGCTCTGGACCGGCCAGCTCGCAGCCCAAGAGATGCCGGAGAAGACACTGATCGGTGTCGCTGCCGCCGCTCCTGCTGCCGACCTTCCAATGATCATCAGTCAGCAGTGGAACACGGGTGTTGGCTGGGGCGTTGGTGCAGAGGTCGCGCAGTCGTGGCCGTCGATGTACCCAAATCTGGACATCGGCGCAGCGATCTCCAGCGAAGGTAATCGCTGGACGAGTCAAATAGCCGATGCCTGTCTCGGTGAGGGAGTGCCGGTGCCACCGCTCCTCGGCTTCGTCGCCGCGGCCGTTGGGGTGCCGTACTTCAATGGCAATCCAATCGTCGACCCGCGCTTCGCCAAGGTTGCCGCCGAGCAGACGCCGAAGCCACTGCCTGCGACGCTTCCGCTTTTGATTGCCCAGGGCACTGCCGATACGGTGATCCCACCCGAGTCGAATGCCGCACTTCAAGAAACGTGGTGTGCAGCCGGTTCGAACCTGACGATGATGTGGATGGGTGGGGTTGGTCACGTCGCCGCCGGCACCACGGCTGCTCCAACGATCGTTCCCTGGCTACGAGCACTCTTCGATGGAGCCACTCCCACGCCACAGTGCAGTGGCGTGCCGCCTGTGGCTGTTCCTGCCACGACCCTTCAGGAAGCCCAGCTACTCATCCGTTAGGTCACACCGAGTAGCAGTGCTGCCTCGAGTGTGGCACCCACAGTCAGCGCGGCGAGATGACTCTCCTCATCGAGGATCTCGTGGATCGTGCGCGTCATCACGCCACCGGCAAGCAACGCGACGAGGCCCGCGACGACCACGGGTGGAGCCTCCCAGCCGATGCCGAGCGCATATCCAACGGCGATTGCGCCAGCCAGTACGAGACCGCCCTGAGGCGAGTTGAGCTTGATGGTCATGCCATGCGCATTGAGAGCAATATGGAGTCCAATTGCGAGTGTGAAGAGCAGAATCGAGCCGACTTCGGTGTCGTCACGGACCGCGAGCAGATAGCCGACGATGGTGGCCGACAAGGCGGGCTGCACAATGCTCACGCGTGGATGGGGCGTCATGCCATGGAGGCCGCTCTGGAGTCCACGAAGAAAGAGCGTGCCGATGATCCCGATCAGGACCAGGATGTACGCGTGCAACTCGGCGTAGGGGAGCCTCCCTTCGGTGGATCGACGGACGATCTCGGCACCAATCGCGATCTCCGGCAACAGATGCACGACGACATAGGCGATACCGATGCCGGCTCCGGCGGCCAAGAGGTATGGCGGCCAGCGACGGCCAAGCAGGCGCGGCTCAGCAGCAATGATGCAGCTGAGCGCGATCACGATGGCGGCCACAAGTGTCACACCGAAAGTGTGACGGCACCGCCCCCGGCTAAGAACGTAGGGCAGTATGAGAGGCGTGCGCAGGATCGAAAAAGAGGGGTGCGCGACCCCAACGCGAACCCATCAGCGGATGCGACTGAACGCCGGTATCGTGGCTCGACTGCTGGTCGCGGCGTGTCTTCTTGCCGGGGCTGTGTCGCTGGTTGGCACGCGCAGCACTGAGGCGCAGACGCTGCCACCGCGTCCCCAGGCACTTGGATCGTTCTGGATCACGTACTACTGGTTTGCTCCCGAGAGTTGGTTTACAGCCAAGAAGATCGTTGCGCCAGGCCTCAAGGTCGCGTATCGCGAGGATTTTCTCTATTCCTCGCGTGGTGTGTCCATGCAAGGCACGGGCACGGGTGACGACAGCGTCTTGTTGCATTGGCGAAGCGGCGCTGGTGCCTGGGTCAATAAGGATGGTGCGGAGACAAAGACGGCGGCGAGTGGCTTTACCAATGGTTCGCCCTATTCGCGTCCTGGCGGCTGCGTCTGGTGGGCTCTCGACGCGGCGGGCGCACCCATCCCAACCACGACGGACAACAAGCGTCCAACGTTTGCCAATGACGACGGAACCTGGCAAAACCCACCGCCGGTCAATCCGGCTGGATACAAAGTCGTCTGCAAAAAGGCTGCCGTTGCCGCAGGGCAACCCGATGATCTCAACTATCGCGGTTACCCCGACACCTTTGGTATTGGCGTTGGTACCAGCGTTACGCCCTGGCACTCGATCGCCACCGACACGTCTGTGATACCGAGGGGCACCACGATCTACATCGATGCGCTCAAGGACACGCCCTCAAAGGGGTGCTTTTCTGCGGACGATACGGGCGGGGCGATTATCGGTAACCACATCGACGTGCTGATTCCGCCGGACAAGACACTCAAGTTGCCGGCCAAGGGCGACCTCACGCTGGTGCCAAAAGGCGTCGACTGTCCGCCGCCTGTGGCGCTGGCGCCGGGTCCACTCGGAAACCTCAATTTGACGTACCTGATTCCCGCGGGCGAAAAGGTAGCGGTTGGCGCGAAGTCGAACGCGACGGGACTCAAGAATCAACACCTGCAAGAGGACTTCCTCTACGGCACGAGCGGTGTCGTGGCGCGGTCGGTTGGCGTGACGCGCAAGGGCAAGACGATCGTCGCACTCGGTGGCGGCTGGTGGGTCAATAGCTTTGGCAAGAAGACGAAGCAGCTGAGCGATGGCAACTGGTCGAAGGGTATTCCTGCATGGCGCGATGGTGGGTGGCGTACGAAGCGGGGTCGCCCAACCTACAAGAAACCCGACGGCACGTGGTCGGCCGGGGTTGGTGTGCGGTTGCTCAAGTATCACGACCGGTTTGCCTACTCTAAGAAGGGCGAGTTTATTCCGTGGAAGACGGTAACGTCGTCGAAGACGACCGCACCCCTCGGAACCCTGTTGGCGCTCGACACCCTGCCAACCGCGCCATGTCTTGTGGTCAACCGCCTTGCCGACACACTGCCAGCAGCGACCATTCAGGTAGTCGTGCCCGCCGGCACAGATCCCGCCACGCTACCGACCCTGAGCCCAGCAACGGTCCTCGCTGCTGCGGCAGGCTCGGCTACCGGCTGTCCTTAGAGCCTCCGCGGCTCCGGGAGCGTTAGTGGATTGGTGACTTGTGCAGCTTTTTGGCTGCCGAAGCCCACGCGTTGAACGACGGCTTCTTCGCGCCCGTCTCTTTGCGGAGACCCGTCGTGTACCAGGCCCCGTTTCGTGGCGCCTCGTCCTGGACGAGGAACCAGGCCGCCCGCTCTACCTGAGGGAGCGCTTTGAGCTTCTGGAAGGCCTGCGAAACGAACGTTGACTGCTGCTTGAGTGTCGCCACGTTCTTGCTGACACCAGGAGCGGCAGTCGGGATCCCAAACTCAGTGATCCAGATCGGATACTTGTGATGGAAAATCTCGTTCGAAAGCGTGATGAACGTCTGGAAGTTGCCAACCCCAATGAAGCTCGGGTTCGTCGTGCTCTCGTTCGCGCCATCACGAATACCAGCGCTGGGGTTGCGGTTGTACGGGTGCATCGAGAGAACGTCAAAGGTTGCTCCAGCGGCCTTCATGCCACGCATGAAGGCGACGGGCGTCAGGCCATTTGAGCTGCCTTGCTTATACATGGCGCCAGCGACGAAGGTTGGCTTGAAGTGCACGGCCTTCTTGACCTCTGAGCGAAGCGCGGTCAGCAGCTTGACGTAGTTGCGGGGCGAGACAGCGACACCATTGCTGTACTGGGGACGGAAGGCGAAGTAGGCATTCGGCTCCGTCCACGTCTCCCACGCGCGGGCACGTGGCAGAGGAGTCGTCTGGCCCGGTGGGATGTAGGTACCCGAGTACCTCTTCGCGCAGGCGAAGACGAATGCGCGCCACATGGTGACGTTCGGCATCTGCGTGGCACGGGCCTGATGCGACTTCGTCGAGGACGCCCAGTTGGGGGTCTTCCAGAGCGTGAACATGACTCGGTCTTGCAGACCGTGGGCTCTCGCATCGCGCATGAATTGGTCGGTCGGGCCAAAGTTATACGCCGGGTCTTCGGGGTCGCGTGGGTTCTTCGGCTTCTTCGGTGCAATCTCGCTCCATTGCATGTCCCACCGCATGAAGCCCACGTGCAGCGTGACCGCATCGTTCCAAAAGGCGCCGGGATCAGAGCCCACGTACGCGTTGTCAAGAAACCCAACGGCGAGCGTGCTCTTGGCACTCGCAGCAGCGGGCAGCGCAAGGGTCGCAATACACGCGACAACGAGCATCAAGGTACGCCGGTGGGAGAGAGTTGGGAGCATTGTCTAGAAGAAGATCAGTGAGCTACGGCGGCGATGTCCCCCGGAGCTCACTGAGCGGCAGCAGGCCTAGTGAACGGGTGACTTCCTAATTTGCTTGACGGCCGACTGCCACGAACCATACGACGGCTTTTCCGAACCGGTCACCGTGCGCAGACCCGTTGTGTACCAGGCGCCGACGCGCGGGGCCTCGTCCTTGATCAAAAACCACGTCATTCGCTCGACCTGGGGCAATTGCTTGAATCGCAAGATCGACTCGTAGGCAAACTGTGCCTGCTGCTTGAGGGTCGCCACGTACTGGTTCTTGCCAGGAGATGGTGTGTTCCAACCAAATTCCGTGACCCAGATCGGGTACTTCTTGCCAAAGATCTGGTTCGACAACGTGATGAACGTCTGGAAGTTGCCGACGCCAATGAAACTCGGATTGGTCTTGCTCTGGTTGACGCCATCCTTGAGACCGAGACGCGGCGTGTTGTTATAGGGATGCATCGAGAGCACATCGAACGAAGCGTGTGCGGCCTTCATGCCCCGCAGGAAATTGATCGGGGTGACGCTTCCGGGTCCGCCCTGCTTATACAGCGCGCCGGCTACGAACGTGTGCTTGGAGGTGACTTTGCTGACCTCGCCCTTGAGAGCGTTGAGTAGCTTCACGTAGTTGCCGGGGGAGACGACCTTGCTTCCGACCTTCTGGGGACGAAAAGCAAAGGCTGCATTCGGCTCGTTCCACGTCTCCCAGTTCGTAATGGCTGGGATAGGCGTTGCCTGCCCCGGTGGGACGTAGGTGCCCGAGTATCGCGTCGCGCAGGCAAACACAAAATTCTTCCAGGCCGTCAGGTCCGGCATCTGTGTCGCCTTGGCAGTCTTGGCCTTCGTTGCCCAATCTGGTGTCTTCCAAAGCGTGAACATCACCTTGCCCTGCAGCCCATGGTCTGCAGCAGCGCGTACGAACTGATCGGTCGCGGTGAAGTCATAGGCCGGGTCTGCAGGATCGCGAGGATTGGCTGGCTTTGTGGGAGCGAGCACGCTCCACTGCATGTCCCAACGCATAAACCCGACGTCCAGCGCGACTGCGTCTGCCCAGAATGCTGTCGGATCTGAGCCGGCGTAGGCATTATCGAGAAAGCCGACGGAGAGATTCTTACTCGCACTCGCGCCTGCGGGGATCGCGAGCAACGCGATAGCGGCAACGAGTGTGATCAAGATTCGGCGTGCGTGGTTTGGGCGCAACGGCATACGGAGACAACCTCGTGGTCGGGAACAACTCCGCCAATCGTGCCACACCTGTTCCGGTGAATCACGATAATTTCACCGGTCGGGTCTCTATTGGTACGGTTTTGTGCGATGGAACCCCTATCTCGCCCAGCCGTGATCGTGGCCGACATGCTCGTCGACTTCATCACCGGCGCCCTCGCAAACCCGCCGTCACAGGCAATCATCGGCCCACTCGCCGCGTTGCTTGACGGCGCGCGCGAGCGAGGATGGCCTGTCTGTTATGTCAACGACGCGCACCTTCCCGGTGACGTCGAAGAACACCTCTGGGGTCCGCACGCGCTGGCGGGGACACCCGGTGCGCAGGTGATTCCCGAGTTGGCTCCACAGCCGGGCGACGTTCAGTTCGCGAAGCGGTACTACTCGGGTTTTCATCAGACGGGTCTCGACATGTACCTCCGTCAGCGTGGCGTAGAGACCGTGATCGTGACGGGGCAGCATGCGCATATCTGCGTGCAGCACACTGCCGGCGATGCGTTTATCTCGGGGTATCGCGTGATCTTGGCCACCGATGGGATCACCGCCTTTACACCGGAAGACAATGCGACCGGCCTCGCCTACGCCGAGCAGATGTACGGCGCACGTCCGCTCACGAATGCCGAAATCCTGGCGACTCCGATTACGTCGGGACCGTAGTTCGATGGGCAACGTGGTTGTCGTTGGCTCGGTCAACGTCGACTTTGTGGTGACGGTTGATCGACTTCCGCAGGCGGGTCAGACCGTCTCGGGTGGCTCCTTCGAACGCTTTGGTGGAGGCAAGGGAGCCAACCAAGCCGTGGCGGCCGTGCGAGCGGGCGCACACGTCGAACTTGTGGGCTGCGTCGGTGCCGACATCGATGGTGCTGCTGCTCTCGCCGAGCTTGCTGCGGAAGGGGTGGGCACGAACCATGTCCGCCAAACGCAAGAGGCTGCGACCGGCGTCGCGTTGATTACGGTCGATGCCACTGGTGGAAACCAGATCGCAGTGGCCCCGGGCGCAAATCGCCTCGTTGCGGATTTTCCTCTTTCGATGCTTCGGGGAGACGCTGGGGTGGTGCTGTTGTCCTTTGAGGCACCGGACGCTGTCCTCTGTCAGGCGGCTGAGGCTGCCGTGGCAGCCGGTTGGAGCGTCGTCGTCAATCCCGCACCGGCGCGTCCACTCGCACCCCGCCTGCTTGCCTGTCATCCGATTCTCGTGCCGAATGAGCACGAGGCCACGGAGCTGACGGGCGAAGCCGACCTCGAACGCGCAGCGGAGCAGCTCCGGCACATGACCGACACCACCGTCGTCGTCACGCTCGGAGCCGACGGGGCGTTGCTGTGCAACGAAGGTGGCACCCAACGTATCGCCGCGCCGACGGTCAATGCAGTCGATACGACCGGAGCAGGCGATTGTCTGTGTGGCACGCTCGCCGCAGGAATCGCTCAGGCACTACCGCTCGCCGAGGCGCTAGCGCTCGCCGTGACGGCTGCCTCGCAGAGCACATTGACGCGCGGCGCTAGATAACGGTAAAGCTCTGCGAACGGACCGTGTTTACGCCGTAACCACGACTGTTCCACGGGATCGAATCGGGCTGAGTCGCTCCCTTGCGATCTGTGGCGCGGGATCGCACGGTGTGGCTGCCCGGGGCAAGCTCGACCGTGTGCGCAAATTGCGTCGGGGCGTGGATGCCCGGGCCTGGTTCGGTGCGGACGCGCTCCCACGGACCATCGTCGACTTGAAGTTCGACCGGGCCAATCCCGCCGACGCCACCCCAGGCCGTACCTGTGATGCGGACCGAACCAGCCGGGATCGCGTCGGACTCGGCGGGCGAGGTGACCAGCGAATGCACGGGCATCTGTGTGAGTTCGCGCCCGGGCCCGTCTTCGCCGACCTCTTTGAGTCGATAATCGACGGCCTGAAAGAAGCCGTCAAATTCGTGGCTGACAAACTCGATGCGGCTGAGCCACTTGACCGAGGAGACGGCGTACCACCCGGGGACGATGACGCGGAGAGGAGCACCATGCTCGGGTGCGAGCCCTTGGCCGTTCATGGACCAGGCGAGGATGATCTCGCGCACCACCGGGTGGCGCAGCGGAATCGCTCGAGCAAACGCCTCTGGTTGCGTACGACCTTCGACGGCACCCGCATCCGCACCACTGAAGACCATGTGCGTCGCTTCGGGGAGGGGGCGGACAATTTCGAAGAGGTCTGCCAGCTGTGCGCCTGCCCAGCGCGCATGGCTGACGGCTCCACGCTCCCACGGCACGCCGGGGGCTGGCGGGTCGAGTTCCATCCGACGATGACCGGCGCATTCGAGGGTGACGTGCGTCGAGATCTGCGACAGCTTGCGAACGTCGTTGAGTGTCCATCGCACCGACCGCTTGACGAGACCTGTGATCTCGACCACGTGCAGGTCGGGATCGAGCTGTGGCACGCCAAAGTGGCTGCGCAGAAAGTGCTCACCCACCGGCATCGTGTCGCGACTAAGCGACGCGAGGGGAGCGGGATGACAATCGGCACTCAGTGCGGGCGAGCGGTGGTCCATCTACGCCTCGGTGCGCAGAGCGCGTACCAGACCAACAGCCAAGAACACGGCCGGCCAGACGATCAGCGCGACGATGGCGATGACGATGCTGGTATCGCCACCATCGGTCACGCGCGTCAGGGCGTTATCGAGCAACCACGGCTTGACGCCGGGTACTGCGAGGGTGATCAGATTGAAAAGGCTGATGCCGATCAGGTTGAGGCCAAGTGCGACGGCGATCGCGCCACCCGTCGAGCGAATGGCGACACCGATGCCGTAGGCAATCAACGCGTAGATGCCGACGTTGAGCACGAGACTCAGGAGTAGTCGACCGCCGTCACTGGCCGTCACTCCTGGTTCGCCGGCGTGGGGTAGGGCAAGCGCGCCGATCAAGAGCAGCACGAACGCTGGGAGGGCTACACCGACCGCAACGATCGCCAGCACGGGGATGCGGGTCACGTAGAGCCGCAGGCGGGAAAAGCCGGTCAAGAGGATGTAGCGCAGCGTGCCACTGGTGACATCTTCTGCGCCGAACATGGCGCCGATCACGGTGCCGAAGACCACGGACACGATGCCGATGATTGAGATGAAGGCAAATAACGTCTCGCCACCGACCGTCGGATGCGCGCCGGGATTGTGGGAATGAAGAAAGATCCGTACACCAGTGAGGATCAGCACGATCGCGATGGGCACGACGACGCTCGTCAGAATCAGCCCGCGTCGGGCGAGCATGCGGCGCAAGTCGGCTTGAGCGACAGCGATCATGCCTCACCTGCCTCGTGGACGAGCGACAGGTAGCGCTCTTCAAGCGAATCCTCGCGCGGTTCGAGTCGACTGACGGCCAGTCCGGCCTCGACGAGCATGCGATTGACACCGGCGCGTGTCTCGGGCGAATCTGGCGAGAGCTGCACGGAGAGTGTTCCACTGGCCGCACGCGTGACAGTCGTGACAGTCGGCAGTGTGCGCAGCAACGACTCAGCGCGCGTTGCATCGTCACACTCAACCGTCAGTTCGCGTCCGCCGGCAGCGAGCAGGTCAGCCAGCGTTCCCGACGTGATCACACGGCCCTGATTGACGATTGCCAGGTCGTCGCAGATCTTCTCGATCTCGTCGAGTAGGTGCGATGAGACAAAGACCGCGCGACCGTCTTGTTCGACCAGCGACCGGATCAGGACACGGAACTCGGCAACACCATCGGGGTCAAGCCCGTTAGTGGGCTCATCCAAGACGAGTACCTCGGGGTCAGAGAGCAGCGCGCGCGCCACGCCGAGCCGCTGACGCATTCCGAGCGAATACGCAGACACCTTGTCTCCAGAGCGCTCGTCAAGACCCACGCGGGAGAGCAAGGCTGGCACGCGTGTGATCGCGTCATCTCCAACGTACGCCGCCCACAGCTCGAGGTTCTGTTTCCCACTCAGGTAGCCGTAGAAGCGTGGCTCCTCGACGATCGCGCCGACGCGGGCAAGTGCAGCTGCAGGGTCGCTGGCAATATCGAAACCACGCACCGTGATCGTGCCGCTGGTGGGGTGGGCGAGTCCGAGGATGCAGCGAATCAGCGTTGTCTTGCCGGCACCATTCGGGCCAAGAAAGCCAAAGCAGCGACCGGGTTCGACGCTCAGCGTCACATCATTAAGCGCTGTGCGATTGCCAAAGGTGCGCGTCACGCCCTGACAGCGGATGATCGGGTCAGCCATGAGTGGCAGCGTGACAGATGCGACCGCGGTACGCGGGTCGTGCCTAGGACTTTGGTTTGTCGGCGGGCCGGTCGATCACAAATTCGGTCAGGCCGCGCCCGGCCTCAATCTCTTGCAGGTCGTGCTCGGCCGTCTCGAGATAGCCGCGCAGAGCCTGTTCGAGCCCCTTGCCTTCCCGCAACAGACCAATTGTCTCTTCGACGCTCAGCTCGGCCTCGCCCAACTTTTCGGCGATTACCTCAAGGCGCTCAAGGCCCTTCTCAAACGACACGTGCTGTGGCTTGGTCATGCGTCTGTCTCCGTCTCGTCGGGGTGGACCTGCTCGATGGTTGCATCGATCAGGCCGCCCTTCAACTGAATGGTCACATCTTGGCCGGTAGTGAGGCTCTGCAGGTCACGGACGAGCTCGCCGGTCGGTAGACGAACGAGCGCGAACCCACGCTCGCGCCAGTCGCGCGCCCGTACGAGGTTGATCGCGCCGGTGAGTGCTGTCGAGCCGAGTTGGATCTGATGGCGGAGGTCGCCCGTGGCACGTTGGAGGCGTTCCCGCGGGACATCAAGCGATGGTGGTCGTGGAACAGCTTGAAGTATTCGTGCCAGCGTGGTGCTGCTCGCAACAATCCGTTCGCGTGGCGCGGTGACGGTGACCGCGACGGCGTGGGACAGTGCCTGGCCAGCAAGGTCGATGCGCCCGACGCGTGCAATCAAGGCGGCCTGCCCAGCTGGACGCATCGCACTGCGGTCGATCTGGGCTTCGGCTGCAGCCAGTAGACCCCAGGCGATGCCCGCCATCTCCGTCACGCGCCGGTCGATGCGTTCGAAAAGCTCGGAGGCACTCGGGACAACACGCTCAGCGGCTCGTGCGGGTACCTCCGCAGCGGCACTGGCAACGTGGTCGCAGTTCGGGCGTTGCTTCGTGTGGCCGATCGACGTGACGACGGGCGTACTGAGAGCGGCAATCGCGCGGCAGAGACGTTCGTCGGAGAACGGCAGCAGGTCCTCAACGCTGCCGCCGCCGCGGGCGAGAATGATCACATCAACATCGGGCTCGATGTCGAGTCGGGCCAAGGCATCGATCAATTCGGGAACGGCATTGACGCCCTGGACGAGCGAATACGAGACGGCGATTCGGGTAGGTGGAAAGCGGTCGCGTAATGCACGTACGACATCCGCCTCGGCATCCGAATTGCGTCCCGTGACGAGACCAACGCGCCGGGGAAAGCGGGGGATCGGGAGTTTGCGTTCGGGGTCGGTCAGACCGTCCGCCACGAGGCGTGCCAGCGTCTCTTGGACCCGCGCCAACAACTCGCCTTCGCCCGCTGCACGAATTGCGTTGACGTCAAGGGAGACGGACCCATTCTTGGCGTAGACGCGAATCTTCGAATAGCGCGCCTGGATGAGCTGCCCTTCGTGCGGCAACTCGGCGATGCGATCAGCGTTGCTCTTCCAGATCACGCATTTGACCAGCGCCTCGCCGTCGGTCAGATCGATATAGACGTGACCCGACGACGCCCGGAAGCATTTCTGGACCTCGGCCTCGACGACACCGCCGCCGAGTTCGTCCAGCGCCCCCTCGACACGGCGCCAGATCGCGCTCGGCGACTCGGCGACCGCTTCGACGGTAGAGGCCTCCACGCGCTAGGAGACGGCTTTAACTGTCTTGGCGATCTCGGCTGCGGTCGGGATAGCACCGCTCAAAATCTTCTCGCCTTTTGGTCCGGTGATGATGAACGACGGCGTGCCGCCGAAGCCCTGCTGGGCCGCCACGACTTGGACATCCTGAATCGCGGGGCTCCAGAGTGCCTCGTCCTGGCGGTCCTTCTCGAACTTCGTAAGATCGAGCCCGAGTGCTTTTGCTACACCGTCGCAATAGGTTGGCGTTGCGTACGTGGTCGCCTCGTCCTGCTGGTTGATGTACCAAAGGTCCTGATATTCGAACAGCTTGTTCTGCTGTTGAGCGGCGATGCCGCACTGGGCTGCGCTGACGGAATCGGGGCCGAGAATCGGCCAAATCCGGTACTGGTACTGCGCCTTGCCCGTCTTGACGAGGTCTTTGACCACGGTCGGCATCGCATCGAGTGCAAATTGTCGGCAGGCCGGGCAACGTAGGTCAGCGAACTCCGCAATCGTGACGGGCGCCGCAGGGTCGCCGAGCGTATCGGCATTCTGGGGGATGCCGGTGAAGCGCGCATTAACGTCCTTGACGCCCTTTAACTTGCCGGCTGCGACATCAGCTGCACTAGCGCCACCACCGCTGTCGGGGGTGCTCGATTGCTGGGAGACGTAGATCAACACGCCGGCTGCGATGACTGCGACCACTGCCGCAACGCCAAGGATGACCCAGAGGTTTCGGCGCGACGGGGCGTCCGAGATTGGAGCCTTTTTCGGTGGGGGTGGTGTCTTCGCTTTTTCGGCCATGGTAGTTCCTCGTCAGTCGCTCGGTCGCGTCGCGTCGAATCCTAGCGCGCACTCACGCGTGGCGATCGCTATCCTAGTGCGATCGTAGGTCGGCTCCTCATTCTGCTGTTCTTTGCTCTTCTGCTCGCCGGCTGCGGTTCGGTCGCCGATGGCCCGCAAGGCGGTCTCGAGTCGGCAG